>NZ_JBEXUP010000002.1:0-204145 GCF_040614375.1 Nonomuraea sp. NPDC005983 | reverse complement strand
CGCCAAGTCCCGGTACGGCGCGGCCGTCGCGCTGACCGCCTTCGCGGCGGCGGCCCCGGCGCTGATGACCGGGCTGCGCCTGGCCGAAAGCATGTCGGACGTCACCGCCGACGCGGCCACGCTCAACGTGCTGGGCGGTTTCCTGGCCGTGCTGGTGCCGGTGCTGGCGCTGATGCAGGGCTGGATGTGGTGGACGTTCCGCCGCCGCGTGGACTCGGGGACGGTGGTGTTCTTCTGACCCGCCCTGAATACCTGTCCGGGCGGCGGTTTCCGCCCCGTTCCCGCCGCCCGGACACGCCACTGCCCCGGGACGCGCGCATGGCGTCCCGGGGCAGTCGGCCGCGCTCACCCCAGCCGGCGCCCGCCGACCAGCGTCTCGGCGTAGGTGAAGGCGTAGCCCGCGCCCACCTCGACCGGCGCCAGCGAGGCCAGGTCCGGGTCAGCGCCGGGGAAGAACCGGAACTCGCCCGCCCCGCGCCACACCGGCCCGAACTCCACATCCGACACCTCGGAGGAGACGAGCTGGTGCAGCGGCTTCTCACCCGGCACCCAGGCCGGGAAGTAGCGGCTGTGCACCAGCGGCACCGCGTGCAGGTGCGGCGGCTCGCCCTGCTCGGCCAGCGTGACCGAGACCTCGGCCACCCGCCGGTCGCGCACCGCGAGGCCGGCGGCGAAGCGCCCGCCCGCGGCCATGCGCGGCCCCGCCCGCCCCACCTGGACCGGCCGGGTCATGTGCACCGAGCCGAACTGCTTCGGCATGCCCTGCACCCAGCCGCGCATCAGCGGCACCGCCTGGTCCACCCACGCGTAGGGGGCGCGGGCCATCGGCTCGCCGCCGAACGTGCAGCCCAGCAGGATCAGGAACTCCGAGAACCGGCAGCCCGCCGGGTCGTCGAGCTCCGCGCCGTTCGCCGAGCACCACTGCCACTCCGCGAACACCGCTGCCGCGGCACCCGGGTCAGGCCCGAGCTCCAGCTCGGGCGGCAGGAAGCGGGCGGCGGCGGCGGGGTCGACGCGGTAGTCGACCATGACCACCTCGCCGGAGAAGAACCACGGCGGAGAGGTGAGGGAGGAGGAGGCTCCGGACGGGGACAGCGGCAGGGAGTACCCGGTCAACGTCATGCCGAGCAGCCTAAGAAGCGCCTCGGAGATGGGCAATGAGCCTCCAGCCCGCCTGGCGCGCGCCTCTAACCAGGCTCAATTCCCTCATTAGGATAAGGATCATGGGGATCGAGGGCGGGCCGTGGGAGGGGCTGGTCAAGGCGCCGCTGCGGGTTCCGCCCTCCTCCCTGCCCTGGCGTTCGGCCGCCTATCTGCTGAGCGGCTTCGTCGTCGCCGTCGTCTGGCTCGCCGGGACGCTCGTGTTGGTCGCCGTCGGCGTCGTGACCGTGCCCATCGTGGTGGGCGTGCCGCTGCTGCGGCTGCTGCCGCACTGGGCCGAGGCGCTCGGCCGGGTGGAGCGCGCCCGGCTGCGCCTGGTGGACCGGCGGCCCGCACCCTCGCCCCACCAGGGCCGGCCGCTGCTGCGGGAGGCGGCCACCTGGCGCGAGGCCGGCTACGGCCTGCTGCTGTGCCTGCTCGGCCCGCTCAACGCCGTCGCGCTGCTGGTGCTCACGCTTCTGGTCGGCGGCCCGCTGCTGGCCCCGTTCTGGCGCTATCTGCCCGGCTCGCCGTCGGCCAACCCGTCCTGGCAGAAGGTCACCGCCGACCCCGCGCTCGCGTGGGGCGCGTCGGTGGCCGGGCTGGTGCTGCTCATCACGGCCGCCTACCTGGTGACCGCCGCCGCCGCGGCCGAGGCCGGGCTCGCCCGCACGTTGCTCACCGCGCCGCCGGAGCGGGAGCTGGAGCTGCGCCTCATCGAGGTGGACCGCTCGCGCGCCAGGCTCGCCGACGCCTTCGACAACGAGCGCCGCCGCCTCGAACGCGACCTGCACGACGGCACCCAGCAGCGGCTCACCGGCCTGATCATGACGCTGGGGCTGGTCAAGATGGAGCTGCCCGGGGCCGACCCCGAGGCCAGGAAGCTGGTCGAGCGGGCCCACCGGGAGGCGAGGGAGACCCTGGAGGAGCTCCAGGCGCTCGTGCGCGGCATCCATCCGGCCATCCTCACCGACCGGGGGCTCGAAGGGGCGCTGGCCGAGGCGGCCGACCGGTGTCCGGTGCCGGTGACCGTACGCATGGAGACCTCGCACCAGCGCCCGCCCGAGTCGGTGGAGTCGGCGCTGTACTTCGCCGGCTGCGAGGCGCTCACCAACCTGGCCAAGCACAGCGGCGCGAGCCGCGCGGAGCTGCTGCTGCGCGACGCGCCCGGCCGTATCGTGCTCCAGGTCAGCGACGACGGCGCCGGCGGCGCCGACACCGGGGGCGGCACCGGCCTGATCGGGCTGGCCGACCGGGTGGCCGCGGTCGGCGGCACCGTCAGTCTGTCCAGTCCGGTAGGCGGGGGAACGACCCTGCGCGTGGAGGTCGCATGGACGTCGTGATCGCGGACGACGCGGTGCTGCTGCGGGAGGGCCTGCGCCACATCCTGGAGCGCTTCGGCCACCGGGTGGTGGCCTCGGTCGGCGACGCTCCCACACTGCTGGCCGCCGTGGACCGGCACCTGCCGGACGTCGCCGTCGTGGACGTGCGCATGCCGCCCGGCTTCCGCGACGAGGGCCTGCGTGCCGCGCTGCGTATCCGCACCGAGCACCCGAAGGTGGCGGTGCTGGTGTTGTCGCAGTACGTCGAGCGCTCCTACGCGCTGGAGCTGCTGGAGTCCGGCTCCGGGCGCGGCGTCGGCTACCTGCTGAAGAACCGGGTCGGCGAGATCGAGGACTTCATCGACGCGGTGACCAGGGTGGCCGCGGGCGGCACCGCCATCGACCCGGAGGTGGTGGTGCGCCTGCTGGAGAGCCGCCGCGACCACGACGGCCTGGAGCAGCTCACGCCGCGTGAGCGGGAGGTGCTGGCGCTGATGGCCGAGGGCAAGTCCAACAGTGCGATCGCCCGCGCGCTCGTGGTCACCGAGGCCGCGGTGCTCAAGCACGTGGGCAACATCTTCGCCAAGCTCCTGCTGGAGCCGAGCGACACGGAGCACCGCCGCGTCGCGGCGGTGCTCCACTACCTCAAGGGCTAAGCCGCCGCTTCCGCGATGGACGTACGACCCCGCAACACCGACAAGGTGGGCGCCAGCGCGGACACCAGCACCACCAGCACGCAGGCCAGCGCCACCAGCCCGGCCTCCGTCCACGGGAAGACGGTCGGCACCTGGAGCCCGAGCCCGGCCAGCACCCCGCGCAGCCCGAGCACCGCCACGACCGTGACGCCTACGCCGAGCAGCACGCCGGTGGCGGCCACGCACAGCGCCTCCCACAGCGCCATCCGCAGCACCTGCGCCCGCCGCGCCCCCAGGAACATCAGCCGGGCGAACTCCCCGCGCCGCGCCCCGAACGACAGTGCCGAGGTGTTGGCCACCGCGATCAGCGTGTAGGCGACGGCGAAGGCGGCCAGCGCGATGGCGCCGATCCGCATGCCTTCCTGCCGCGCGCCGCTGACGAAGGCCATGATCTGCACGGTGTCGAACACCTTCAGCCGCGGCCAGCGCTTCTCCAGCTCGCCCCGGATCGCGCCGGGGTTGTCGGCGGCGACGTGCACCGCGCTCCACCCCACACGCGCGCCTGCGCCCTCGGCCTTCCCCTTTTCCACCAGCATCGACGTGGGGACGAGCAGGCCGCCGCCGAGCGGGGAGCCGTCGTAGACGGCCGCCAGCTCCGGCCGGGCCTTGGCGCCGCCGGGCAGCCCCAGCTCCACCCGCTCGCCGAGCTTCCAGCCCAGCGCGGCGGCCTGCCGCCGATCGGCCGCCACCGCACCGCCGCCACGCAGGGCCTCCAGGTCGCCCTCCACGTGGGACAGGTTCATCACCTGCCGCACTCCGGTCGGATTTACCCCTTGGGCGGGCACGGTCCGGACAGTCCGGTTGGCGAACACCTCCACCTCGCCGGAGGTCACCGGCACGGCCGCGTGCACGCCTGCGTGCCCGTTCAGCCACCGGACCGCCTCCGCCTCGCCGGTCCCGGAGACGACCAGGTCCGAGCGCCACACCTGGCGGGCGTCGGCGGCCATCGCCTCGCCGAGCAGCGTGGTGCCGCCGAGCAACGAACCGGCCAGGCCCACCGTGATGAGCACGGGCGCGGCCGTGGCGGCGGTGCGCCGGGCGGCCATCCGCACGTTCTCCCTGGCCAGCTCGCCGGTCGCGGACGTCCAGCGGGCCAGCGGCGCGGCCACGAGCGCGCTGGTCCAGGCGGCGAAGGCCGGGGACAGCAGTGCGAAGCCGATCACCAGCGGCATCGAGACGAACATGGTCAGCGGCATCCGCCCGTCCGGCGGCGCGACCGGCACCAGCGCCAGCATGCCGCCGCCGCAGGCCAGCGCGAGCAGCCCGCCCAGCCAGCGGCCCCTGCCGATGGGCCGGTCGGCGAGGGATGCGGCGCGCAGCGCCTCGACGGGACGGACGGCGGCGGCGCGGCGGGCGGCAGCGACGGTCGCGACCAGGCCGACCAGGACTCCGGCGGCGAAGCAGCCCGCCAGCGCCCCGGGCGACAGGCTCGGCGTGAAACCGGCGGGAAGCAGCTCCTGCGAGCGCAGCAACGCCGCCATCGCGGCCATGAGCGGGCCCGCGAGCAGCACGCCCACCAGCGAGGCCAGGACCGCGGCGAACGCGGACTCGGCCAGCACCATCCCCCGCACCTGGCCGGGCGCCGCGCCGACGGTCCGCAGCACGGCCAGCTCCTTGCGCCGCTGGGCGACGATGAAGGCGAACGTGCCGGCCACCACGAAGACGGTGACAAAGGCGCCGATCACCGACAGCATGACGAGCAGGGCGCCGGACTCCGACACGGCCCGCCGTACCGCTTCGGGGGCGTCGGGCGGAAGAGCGGAACCCGAGGCCAGCATCGAGGTGGCGGCGCCGGCGAAGGCGACGCCCAGGGCGAGCGCGATCACCGCGCCCGCGAAGCCCGAGACCCGCGAGCGCAGCGTCTGGGCGGCGACCGACAGCAGCGTGCGCAGGCGTACGCCGTGCCGCGCGGGCAGGGACGTGATCGTGGTGGTGGTCACGCCGCCTCCAGCTCGGACAGGCGGGCGGCGACCGCGCGGGAGGTGGGCTCGCGCAGCTCGTCCACCAGGCGGCCGTCGGACAGGAAGAGCACGCGGTCGGCGTGCGAGGCGGCGAACGGGTCGTGGGTGACCATGACGACGGTGTTGCCGCGCTCGTCCACCAGGCGGCGCAGCAGCGCCAGCACCTCGCGGCCCGACTTGCTGTCGAGCGCGCCGGTCGGCTCGTCGGCGAAGATCACCTCGGGCTGGGCGGCGATGGCGCGGGCGATGGCCACGCGCTGCTGCTGGCCGCCGGACAGCTCGGCCGGGCGGTGGCCCATGCGCTCGCCCAGGCCGACCAGCGTGAGCACCTCGCGGATCCACTCCTTCGGCGGGCGGCGGCCGGACAGGCGGATCGGCAGAGCCACGTTCTGGGCGGCGGTCAGCGAGGCGATGAGGTTGAAGGACTGGAAGACGAAGCCCAGCCGGTCGCGGCGCAGCTCAGTGCGCCGCCGCTCGGTGAGCTCGCCCAGGTCGACGTCGCCGATCAGCACCTTCCCGCCGGTCGGCTGGTCGAGTCCGGCGGTGCACTGCAGCAGCGTGGACTTGCCGGAACCTGACGGACCCATGATCGCGGTGAAGGAGCGGGAGGGGAACGTGGTGCTGACCCCGCGCAACGCGGCGACCTCGTTGGGCGCCGTGCCATAGGTGCGACTCAGGTCGATCAGACGCACGGCGTCCGTGGTCACGGTTGCGGTGTGAGTCATGCCTCCAGTCAAGCGGCGGCGCGCTTCGAACACCCGGGCGGCGACGCTAGACCTGATGGTGGTGCCAGCACTACCACGCGCCTCCCAAGCGGACTGGCTCCCGTCTGGATCACGGCTACAGGCCGCGCCGAACAGGGGTTGCCACCATACCGGGGCAAGCGTCCCCGAATCGCGCGGAGGAACTGGCGGATGGCCGGCATCGCAGGGTGGGTGGACTTCCACCGTGATCTCGCATTGGACCGCAACATCGTGCTGGCGCAGCTCGGCACGCTCGCGTGGCGCGGCTCGGACGGCGAAGGCCTGTGGGCCTCCTCGCGCGCCGTGCTCGGCCACCGGCGCAGAGCCGCGCTCGACCTCGACGGCGGCGCCCAGCCCATGGCGCGCGGCGGCGCCGTCCTCGCCTTCGACGGCGAGATCTACAACCACGGCGGGCTGCGGGCCGAGCTGAAGAGCCTCGGCCACGAGTTCGCCACCCGCAGCGACACCGAGGTGCTGCTCCACGCCTACCTGGAATGGGGCGAGCAGTGCCCCGAGCACCTGGACGGCATGTTCGCCTTCGCGATCTGGGACGAGGGCCGCGAGCGGCTCCTGCTCGCCCGCGACCGCATGGGCGTCAAGCCGATGTTCTACTACCCGACCGTCTCCGGCGCCGTCTTCGCCTCCGAGCCGAAGGGCGTGCTCGCCCACCCGCTCGTCGAGCCGGTCACCGACCTCGACGGGCTGCGCGAGCTGCTCGCCTTCACCAGCAGCGTCGGCCGCAGCCCGGTCAAGGGCATGCGGAGGGTACGGCCCGGCGAGATCGTCACCATCACCCGCTCAGGCGTGCACGAGCGCACTTACTGGAAGCTGACCGCCCGGCAGCACATCGACGACCTGGAGACCACGGTCGCCCGCGTCCGCGAGCTGCTCGAACAGTCGGTGGCGCAGCAGCTCGACGCCGACGTCCCGGTCGGCGTGCTGCTGTCCGGCGGCCTCGACTCCAGCTCGGTGGCCGCCATCGCCGCCAAGACGCTGGCCGAGCGGGGCGGCGGGCCGGTGCGCACCTTCACCGTCGGCTACCCCGGCGGTGCGGCGGGCGGGCCCGGCCCGATGCGGGCCGGCGAGGACGCCCCCTACGCCAAGGAGGTGGCCGCGCACATCGGCGCCGAGCACGAGTTCGTCGAACTCGACGGCGTCGCCGTCACCGACCCGGTGCTGCGCCGCACCGCCGTCGCCGCCCAGCAGGACCTGCCGGTCGCCGCGCCGCAGTTCCCCGCCTCGCTGCGGGCGCTGTCGCGGCGCATCAGCGAGAAGGTCAGCGTGGTGCTCGCCGGCGAGCAGGCCGACACCGTCTTCGCCTCCTTCATGGGCATGGACCGGCCCGAAGTCGTCGCCGCCCAGACCTACCCGTGGGTGGCCGCCACCGCCCATCATCTGCCGCCCGACGGGCTCGGCACCGGGCTGTTCGCGCCCGACCTGCTCAAGGAGCTGGACGTGCCCGGCTACTGCGCCGACCGGTACCGGGACGACCTGGCCGGCATGCCGTACGTGGAGGGCGAGGACGCCACCGAGCGGCGCATGCGCGAGATCTACTACCTGCACCTGCAGGGGTGGCAAGAGTTCGGCTGCGCGCTCGACGACGGCGTCAGCCTGGCCGGCGGGCTGGAGCTGCGCTGGCCGTTCTGCGACCACCGGCTCGTCGCATACCTCTACAACGTGCCGTGGGCGCTCAAGACCTTCGACGGCAAGCCCAAGAGCCTGCTCAGGGCCGCCGTCGCCGACCTGCTTCCCGCTTCCGTCCTGGAGCGGGAGCCCAGCCAGTTCCCCACCGGCCGCGACCCCGGCTACGCGCCGCTGCTGAAGTCGGAGCTCGGCCGGCTCCTCGACGACCCCGGTGCGCCCGTCCTGCCGCTCATCGACGCGGCCAAGGCCAAGGCGCTGCTGGAGTCGCCGATCGAGCCCGCGCGCGCATGGCGCGACCTCACCGACATGGAGTCGGTCCTGCAGATCAACCAGTGGCTTGACCAGCACAGCATCCGGGTCTCCCGGTAGAACACGACGGGGCTTAGAGATGATCTCCAGCAATGTCAACCTCACCGAACTCGAAATCCTGGCGCTCGACAGCGACCTGAACGTGGCCGACGGCCACGCCCGCCAGGAGCTCAGCGCCGGTCAGCAGCGCATCATCGACGAGCTGTCCACGCTCTTCCAGAAGGCCGCCCTCCAGCCCATCGCCGACCTGGAGCGCACCGCGCACCGGACCTTCTTCGCGCTGCTCGGCCAGCACCGATACCCGGTCGGGGCCAACCCGGTGCTCAGCTGCTACGCCTCCTCGGTGGCCATGGAGATCCTGGCCAGGTCACTGGTCACCAAGACCGACGCGGTCGCGCTGGTCCACCCGACCTTCGACAACATCCCCGACATCCTGCGCGGCGTGGGGCTGCGGCTGGTGCCGGTCGAGGAGGACCCGCTGCACCTGGGACCGGCGGTGGAAGCCGTGCCGGAAGGAGTGGGGTGCGTCTTCATCACCACGCCCAACAACCCGACCGGGCGGGTGCTGTCGGC
This sequence comes from Nonomuraea sp. NPDC005983, assembly GCF_040614375.1. NCBI lineage: Bacteria > Bacillati > Actinomycetota > Actinomycetes > Streptosporangiales > Streptosporangiaceae > Nonomuraea > Nonomuraea sp. NPDC005983. The sequence continues at coordinate 195,758 of NZ_JBEXUP010000002.1, read as the reverse complement.
CGAGCGGCTGGCCGAGATCGCCGAGGTGTGCCGTGAGCGCGACGTCGTGCTCACCCTCGACACCTCCTTCCGCGGCTTCGACACCCGCGCCCACTACGACCACTACGCCGTGCTGGAGGCCAGCGGCTGCCGGTGGGCCGTCATCGAGGACACCGGCAAACTCTGGGCCACGCTCGACCTCAAGGTCGGCCTGCTGGCCTACAGCGGGAACATCGGCCTGCCCATCCCCAAGATCTACTCCGACATCCTGCTCGGCGTCTCGCCGTTCATCCTCACGCTCGTCGAGCGCTTCGCCGAGGACGCGGCCAACGGCGGGCTGGAAGACCTGCACGCCTTCATCGCCGAGGGCCGCAGGATCGTCCGCGAGACGCTGGCCGACGTGCCCGGCGTCAGCTTCCCCGACCCCGACAGCCGGGTCAGCGTCGAGCGCGTCGACCTCGGCGCCATCAGCTGCGACGACATCTGGGACGAACTGCACAAGCGCCAGGTCTACGCGCTGCCGTGCACCCAGTTCCACTGGAACGAGCCGTCGCGTGGCGACCGCTCGCTGCGTATCGCGCTGGCCCGCCCGCACGCCTCCGTCCGCGCCGCCGCGCAGGAACTGCGCGCCGTCCTGCTGGCCGCGGGGTGAGCGGCGCCTACTGGCGCCCCGGCATCGTGCAGGACGTCGCACCGCCCGGGATCACCGACCTGGCCCCCGGCTACCTCGACCCGGCGTTGCTCCCCGTGGACCTGCTCGCCGCCGCCTACGGAAGCGCCCTGTCCCGGTACGGCCCCGCCGCCCTGTCCTACGGCGACAACCAGGGCGTCGAGCCGCTGCGCGAGGCCCTGGCGGCAAGGGCGGGCTGCGGCCCGGACAAAGTCCTGATCACCGCGGGCACCTCGCACGCCCTGCACCTGCTGGCCACCACGCTGGCCGAGCCCGGTGACGTGGTGCTGTGCGAGCCGACCGCCTACGACTACGGCAAGCAGATCTTCACCGACCGGCGGCTGCTGCTGGCACCGTTCGCCGCCGACGAGGAAGGGCCGGAGCCGGACGCGCTGGCCGCCGCCATCCGCAGGCACCGCGCCGTCGGCCGCCGGATCGCCTTCGCCTACCTGATCCCCACCTTCCACAACCCGACCGGGCGGCTGGTGGGGGAGCAGCGGCGGCTGGAGCTGCTGGACGTGGCGCGTTCGCACGACGTGCTCGTCGTGGAGGACGACGCTTACGCCGAGCTCTGCCTGGACGAGCTGCCCGTGCCGCGCTCCTTGGCCGCGCTGGCCTCGTACGAGGGTGTGGTCCGGCTGTGCTCGTTCGCCAAGACGCTCGGTCCCGGGCTGCGGCTCGGCTGGATGCTGGCTTCTTCGTCCTTCGTAACCTCGCTGGCCGCGAGCGGGCTGCTGTCCAGCGGCGGCGGCCTCAACCACCTGGCCTCGCTCGCCGTCACCACGATCATCGAGGATGGCCGCTACGACCGGCGGCTGGCCACCCTGCGCAGGGAGCTCGCGCTTCGCCGCGACGCCCTGGTCAAAGGGCTCGGCGTGTGCTGCGCCGTCCGGCCGCCGCGCGGTGGCTTCTTCCTCTGGGTGCGCGGCGACAGCGAGGAGCACATGCTCGCCGCCGCCGCCCGCGCCGGGGTCCGGGTGGCCGCGGGCTCCCGTTTCGGCCGGCCGCCTACGCCCGCCGTACGCCTGAGCTACAGCTTCAACCCCCCGGACACCCTCTTCCAGGCCGGTCACCGGCTCACCCGACACCAGAAGGGATGACCATGCAGCGAACACTGATCGTGGCGCGGATGGACGCGGCGAACGCCGACGGCGTAGCCGCCCTCTTCGCCAAGTCCGACGCCTCCGAGCTGCCGCACCTGATCGGCGCCAGCCGGAGGACCCTGTTCCGCTTCCACGACCTGTACTTCCACCTGGTCGAGGCCGAGCAGGACATCACCGACGGGCTGTACGAGGCCAGGAGCACCGAGCTGTACAAGGAGCTCAACACCGGCCTCAGCGCGTTCATCTCGCCCTACGACCCCAACTGGCGCGAGCCCAAGGACGCCATGGCCACGCCGTTCTACCACTGGGAGGCCTGAGCCATGGCCGGGCACACCGACAACACCATCGACATCGCCGCCCCGCTCGACCTGGTCTGGAAGATGACCAACGACGTCGAGTCGTGGCCCGAGCTGTTCAGCGAGTACGCCGCCACCGAGATCCTCGCCCGTGACAGGCACACGATCACGTTCCGGCTCACCATGCACCCCGACCCGCAGGGCAACAAATGGAGCTGGGTCTCCGAGCGCACCTCCGACCCTGCCACCAGGACCGTGCGCGCCCACCGGGTCGAGACCGGCTGGTTCAAGTACATGAACATCTTCTGGGAGTACACCGAAACCGCGCCCGGCCAGGTGCGCATGCGCTGGGTCCAGGACTTCGAGATGAAGCCCGACTCGCCGGTGGACGACGCCGCCATGCGCGAGCGGCTCAACACCAACACCGCGGTCCAGATGAAGCGCATCAAGGGCCTCGTCGAGCAGGCGGCGGGCTAGACCGATGGGCATCCTGGTTTCGCAGATCTCCATCGCGCTGAGCGGCCTGGTCGCGGGCATGCTCCTGTGGTCGGCGATCGGCGGCGTGCCGTGGATGCGCCGCCTGCCCGCCGGCGAGTACGTGCGGCTGCACCAGTACTGGTCGCCCCGCTTCGACCCGCTCGGACCGATCATGATCCTCGGCGTGCTGGCGTGCGACGTCTACCTGCTGGTCGTGGCGCCCACCACGGGCTCGCGCTACCTGCTGTCCACACTCATCGTCGCGCTCGTCGCGGTCATCGTGATCTCTGCGACCCGCAACGCTGTGCTCAAGCGCCGCGTGATGCGCCTCGACCCCGAAGACCTGCCCGCCGACTGGTCTGACCCGCGGCCCTCCTTCGGAAGGTGGAATCTGGCCAGAACCGTCATCACGGTGCTGGTCTTCTTCGGCAACGTCGAGGCGATGGCGGTGTACACGCTGTGACCTTCCGCGTTCTGCTCGACATCAAGGTACGGCCCGGCCAGGAGGACGCCTTCGAGCGCACGTGGCGCGAGGTCGCCGCGGGCATCGCCGCCCACCCCGACAACCGGGGGCAGAGCCTGCTGCGCGGCGAGGACACCTACTACGTGATCACCGACTGGACCGACGAGTCCGCCTTCCGAACCTTCGAACTCAGCCCCGCGCACGTGGACAACCGTGCGCGGCTGGCTCCCTACCGAACAGGAGGCTCCATGAGCACCATGCCCACCGCCCACGAGCGGGTCAGGGTGATCCTCTGGTACCGGGTGCCCAAAGAGGAGGTGCAGCCGCTGTCGGAGACGTACCGGCAGGTCAGCGAGCAGCTCGTCGGCACCCCCGGGATGCTCGGCAACGAACTCCTTCACTCCCAGGTGGAGGAGACCACCATGGCCGTCACCAGCTACTGGGAGAGCTACCAGCACCTGCAGGACTGGGTGCACAGCAGCAGCCACCGGCACACCAGCCCGCTGCGGCCCTACCTCGACACCAGCCGCGAACAGCCCTACGAGACCTTCACCGTGGTCTCCGCGTTCTAGGAGGAACCGTCGTGGAGGAGAGGTGGATCCGCTGCCGGGGGTGCCAGGCGATGATCCATCACCGCCGGTTCGGCAAGGCGCTGGGCGTCTGCCCCGAGTGCGGGCATCATCATCTGGTTTCAGCCGCGCAGCGGGTGGAACAGCTGCTCGATCCCGGGTCGTTTCGGGCGTTTGCCTCGCCTGAGGTGGTTCTCGATCCGCTGGGGTTCGTGGACGCGGTGCCGTACCCGTCGCGTCTCGCGGCGGCGCGGGAGGCCACCGGGCTGGAGGAGGCGGCGGTCGGCGGGCTCGGGACCATCGACGGGCGGGCTGTGGTGCTCGTCGTCATGGACTTTCGCTTCCTCGGCGGGAGCCTTGGGGTTGCGGTGGGGGAGTTGGTGACCGTCGCGGCTGAGACCGCTGCGGCCTCTCGCGCGCCGTTGGTCACCGTCTGCGCATCCGGTGGGGCTCGTATGCAGGAGGGCGTGGTCGCGCTCATGCAGATGGCCAAGACGGCCGGGGCCTTCGCCGCTCTCGATGAGGCTGGGGTGTTGTCTGTCTCGGTTGTCACCGATCCGACCTTCGGCGGGGTGGCCGCCTCCTTCGCGACGTTGGCGGACGTCATTCTGATCGAGCCTGGGGCGCGGATGGGGTTCGCCGGGCCTCGGGTGATTCAACAGACGATTCGCCAGGAGTTGCCTCGGGGGTTTCAGACGGCGGAGTTCCTGCTTGCGCATGGGATGGTGGACGCCGTCGTACCTCGGGCGGGGTTGCGGGGGGCGCTTGGTCGGCTGGTGAGTCTTTGCGGCGGCGGCGCTTCCTCGGCGGGGACGTTGGCAGGTGCGACAGCGGACGCGGGCGTTTCGGCGGGTGCTGGCGCGGCGGCGGGCGCGGGCGCGGGTGCGGCTGCTGGCGTGGGGACGGCGGGCGATATTTCGCCTTATGTAGGTTATGAGCCGCCGGAGCGGGAGCCGTGGGACGTCGTACGGCTCGCGCGCGAGACCGGCCGCCCCACCACCGCCGACTACGCCGGCCTGATCCTCGACGACTTCCTGCGCCTGCACGGCGACCGGACCTTCGGCGACTCCCCGTCGATCGTCGCCGGGATCGGCCGCCTCGACGGCATCCCGCTCATGCTCATCGGCCACCAGAAGGGCCACACCACCCGCGACCGCGTCGCCGCCAACTTCGGCATGCCCGAACCTGAGGGCTACCGCATGGCCGCCCGGCTGATGCGCCTGGCCGACAAGCTCGGCCTGCCCGTGCTCACCCTCGTCGACACGCCCGGCGCCTACCCCGGGCTCACCGCCGAGGAACGCGGGCAGGCCCTGGCCATCGCCGAGTCCCAGCGCTTGATGGCCCAGCTCCGGGTCCCCGTCGTCACCGTCGTCACCGGCGAGGGCGGCAGCGGCGGCGCCCTCGCCCTCGCCGTCGCCAACCGGGTCCTCATCAGTGCCAACGCCTGGTACTCGGTGATCACCCCGGAAGGCTGCGCGTCCATCCTGTGGAAGAGCGCCGCCGAAGCCGCCAGAGCCGCCGCTGCCCTCAAAGTCGAGGCGAGAGAACTCCTGAACCTCGGCATCGTGGACGCCATCGTCGAAGAACCGCCCGATGGCGCCCATACCGACCCGGCCAAGGCCGCCTCCCTGCTCGGCACCGCCGTACGCGCCGCCCTGGCCGACCTGCTCCCCCTGCCCGCCCTCGACCTGATACGGCAACGCCGCACCCGCTTCCGCCGCTTCGGCCTCCCCATCCCCGTCACCCCGTCCCCTTCCGAAAGGGCCGACCGGGTAGTTGACGTGGGCACTCGCCAGGCCGGGTCAACACTCTTCCCGGCCGACACCCACCAGGAGGTGACCTATGACCGAGATCCGCACCGACCTTGACGCGGGCAGCGACTTCGACACGCTCTGCGAGGCGGCGACGCGGCTGATCGCCCTGCTGCCGCACCCGCCGACCACGCTCAAGATCTCGCACGGCCTGGCCAGCGCCGAGCTGACCTGGAGCGACGGCTTCCCGGCCGTGGTGACCACGTCCACCCTGTCCGTGGCGGACGACTCCCCGAGCGCCGCCGACGAGGGCCTGATCCAGGTCCGGGCGCCGCTGGTCGGCACCTTCTACCACGCGTCCGAGCCCGGCGCCGCGCCGTTCGTGTCCGTCGGTGACACCGTCGAGGCCGGTCAGCAGGTCGGCATCGTCGAGTCGATGAAGCTCATGAACCCGATCGTCGCCGAGACTGCGGGCCGCGTCGTGGAGATCCCCGTCCCCGACGCCACCCCCGTCGAGTACGACCAGCCACTCGTGGTCATCGCCCCCGGCGCCTCCTCGGCCTGCGACACCCTGTTCCCCGGACCGGGCGGGCGCTGATGTTCGGCACCGTGCTGATCGCCAACCGGGGCGAGATCGCGCTCCGGGTGGCGCGGACCTGCCGCGAGCTCGGCATCAGGAGCGTCGCCGTCCATTCGGCGGCCGACGAGCCCCTGCCCCTGGCCAACCGCAACGTCAAGATCGGCCCCGCGCCCGCCAAGCGCAGCTACCTCAACGCCGCCGCACTCATCGAGGTCGCCCTCCAGACCGGCGCCGACGCCGTTCACCCTGGCTACGGCTTCCTGTCGGAGGATGCTGAGTTCGCCCGGATCTGCGAAGAGTACGGGCTGACGTTCATCGGCCCGCCCGCCGACGTCATCGAGGTGATGGGCGACAAGGCCGCCGCCCGCGCCGCCATGACCGCCGCCGGGGTGCCGGTCCTGCCTGGCAGCCTCCACGCCGTGGCAGAACCGGAGGCTCTTTCGCTGGCCGAAGAGGTCGGCTACCCGGTGGTCCTCAAGGCCGTGGCAGGCGGTGGCGGCCGGGGGATGGCGGTCGTCTCGTCGGCGGCCGACCTGCCCGCCGCCTACCGCCGCGTCCGCGCCGAGGCGCAGCTGCTGTTCGGCGATGACCGGGTCTGCCTGGAGCGTTACCTGCGCGCCGCCCACCACGTCGAGATCCAGGTCCTCTGCGACGCGCACGGCAACGCCGTACACCTGGGCGAACGCGACTGCTCCACCCAGCGGCGGCGCCAGAAGCTCCTGGAGGAGACCCCGTCCCCCGCGATCTCCCCCGAGCTCGCCGAGCGGATGGCGCAGGCCGCGCTCGCCGGCGCCCGCGCCATCGGCTACCGCAGCCTCGGCACCTTCGAGTTCCTCGTCGACGACGACACCGGCGAATACTTCTTCATCGAGACCAACTGCCGCATCCAGGTCGAACACCCCGTCACCGAGCTCGTCACCGGCCTCGACCTCGTCGCCGAGCAGCTCGCCGTCGCCGCCGGACGCCCTCTGCCGTTCCGGCAGGAAGACCTGGAACGGCGGGGTGCCGCACTCGAATGCCGCATCAACGCCGAGGACCCCGCGCGCGACTTCGCCCCCGCCCCCGGCCTCATCGAGGAGTTCACGCAGCCCGGCGGCCCCTTCGTCCGCGTCGACACCCATGTGCGCGCCGGCAGCCGCATCCCGCCCGACTACGACCCCTTGATCGCCAAGATCGTCACCTGGGGCGCCGACCGCGACCATGCCATCGACCGCATGGACCGCGCCCTGGCCGAGCTGAGCGTGTCCGGACCCGGCATCCGTACCAACGCCGCATTCCTCCGCGAACTGCTCGCCACGCCCGTCTTCCGCAAAGGCGCCCACACCACCAGCTTCATCGACAACCTCACCAAGGGAGAGATATGACCGCGCTTCCGGATACCGACATCAACCTCGTCCGCGACGAGAAAGGGGAGGTGACCCTCTACATCGGCGACGTACAGGCGATGCAGGGCTGGGAGCGGTCCCTCATGTGGCGCTCGGCCGACCTGCTGTGCGAGCGCGGCGGCGAGTTCCTGGAGGTCGGCCTCGGCCTCGGCTACTCCGCCCTGCGCATCGCCGGCCGCGCCGACACCTACCGGCACACCGTCGTGGAGAAGCATCCCAAGATCATCGAGCTCTTCCACCAGAACAACCCCGACGTGCCCGCCACCCTCGAGATCGTCGAAGCCGACTTCTTCGACTACGTCGAGACCCTCAAGCCCGACAGCTTCGACGGCGTCTTCTTCGACCCCGAACTCCCCAAGGCCATCTTCGAGAACCGCGACCTGCTCAACGTCTTCATGCCCAAGGTGGTCCGTGCCCTGCGCCCCGGCGGCACGTTCGTCCCCATGTTCTCCCTGGACGGCGACGTCCCCGACGCCGCCACCTGCACCGCCTCCGCGGCCACCATCCTCGAACGCTACCTGCGCTTCTTCGACCGGGTCGTGATCGAGCGGCAGCCGTACCAGGCCTATGCCAGCACCGCCTACACGCCGAGCAACCGCGGCGACGCCTTCATCCTCTGCTTCACCAAGGACTAGGAGACAGCACATGACCGTGACAGCAGCTTCCCTGATCAAGACCGCGACCGGCTTCTACGAGGCGCAAGCGCTGTTCGCCGCCGTAGAGCTCGGCGTCTTCGCCCGCGTGTCCTCCGGCCCCGTCCCTCTCTCCACCCTCCAGGACGACCTGGGCCTCCACGCCAACGTAGCCGCCGACTTCCTCGACGCCCTGGTCGCCATGCGCCTGCTCACCCGCACCGACGCCGGCTACGCCGCCACCCCGGCCGCCCGCGCCTACCTCACCCCCGGCGCCCCCGAGTACATCGGCGGCTTCCTCACCCTCAACCAGCGCCGCCTCTACCCCGCCTGGGGCGACCTCACCTCCTTCCTCAAGAACGCCGAGAACCTCGCCCACGGCGCCAAGGTCGACGACCCCATGCCCGCCCTCTACGCCACCCCCCAGCGCACCCGCTCCTTCGCCGAAGGCATGGACGGCTACGCCACCCTCCTCGGCCGCCCCCTGTCGGAGAAGTTCGACTGGGCCTCCGTCAAGTCGTTCGCCGACCTGGGCGGCTGCCGCGGCATGCTCACCACCCGCGTCGCCGCCGCCCACCCCCACCTCCAGGGCGTCACCTTCGACCTGGCGCCGCTCAACCCGCTCTTCGACGAGCTCGTGGCGTCCGTGACCGGCACCACAGACCTCGCCTCCCGCGTCCGCTTCCAGGCCGGCAGCTTCTTCACCGACCCGCTGCCCGAAACGGAGGTGTACATCATCGGCCACGTCCTGCACGACTGGGTCGAATCCAAGCGCCGCGAGATCATCCAGCGGGCCTACGACCACCTGCCCGCCGGCGGGACGCTGCTGATCTACGACAGCATGATCGACGACCAGCGGGAGGAGTCGGCGTTCGGATTGTTGATGAGCTTGAACATGGCTCTGCTGTCGGGGGCGTCCGAATACACGATGGCGCAGGGGCAGGGGTGGTTGAGGGAGGCCGGATTCCAGGTGGAGAGCCCTGTAGCCCTCAACGAACTCACCACCCTGCTCATCGGCCGCAAACCCCTCTAACCCGCCTATGCCTGCCCCCCGGGGGTCGGCCCTTTACCCCAGGAGCCGGCCATCGCCACCGTGCAGTCGGCAGTCCGGGGACCCTAGGCCCTCTTTTCCAGGGGCAATCTCGTCACCCGAGGGCTCGGCCTCGCGCCGAGCCTTCGGGTGGCGCGCCTCCTCAGGCTCCCACGTCCGGCCACGTGAGCCACGGGCCGCGCACGGCGAAGCCCATCCGCCGGTGGAAGGCGCTAGGACCCCACAAGCCCCGCGTCATGGGCGATCAGGCCGGCCTGGGTGCGGTTGACGCATCCCAGCTTGTCCAGCATGCGCGACACGTACCCCTTGATCGTGGCTTCGGACAGGTACAGCCGCGCCGCGATCTGCGCGTTTGACAGGCCCTCGCCGAGGCAGGCCAGCACCTCGACCTCCCGCTCGCTCAGCGCCCCGACGAGTTCGCGCGCCCGGTCGCGGGCCGAGAGGTTGTCGGTCGACGCCGCGACCAGCCGGCGGGCGGCGGCGGCCGACAGCACGGTGTGCCCCTCGGCCGCCACCCGCACGAGCCCGATCAGGTCCTCCGGCGGCGTGGACTTCACCAGGAACCCGGCCGCGCCGGCCCGGAGGGCGCGCAGCACGTACTGGTCGGCGTCGAAGGTCGTCAGCACCACGACGGCCGGCGGGGCGGTGAGCCCGCTGATGCGCTCGATCGCGGTGAGCCCGTCGACGCCGGGCATGCGCAGGTCCATGAGGACGACGTCCGGCCGGGTGCGCATGACCGCGTCCACGCCGGCCGCGCCGTCGTGCGCCTCGTCGACCACCTCGATGTCGGGGGCGGAGCTGAGGATCGTGCGCAGGAACCGGCACACCATCGGCTCGTCGTCCACGACGACCACCCGGACCATGCTCACACCGCCAGTTCCGCGGTCGGCACGTACGCGGGCAGCGTGGCCTCGACGCTGAACCCGCCGTCGGGCGCGGGCCCGGCGCGCAACGTGCCGTGCACGAGTTCCACGCGCTGCCGGAGGTTGGCGATGCCCAGGCCCGACCCGGTGCCGGCCAGGGCGCTGCCGGCCGCGCTGGTCGGCGGCGTGTTGCGGACGGCGAGCCGCACCTGCGCCTCCCCGTACTCGACCCGCACGGTCACGCGCGCGCCGGGCGCGTGCTTGCGCACATTGGTCAGCGCCTCCCGGACGATGCGGTACGCCGTGCGCCCGACCACCGGCGAGGCGAGCGCCCGGTCACCCTCCTCGACCAGCTCGACCGGTGTCCCCACCGCGGCCGACTCCGCGGCCAGCGCGGCGAGGCCCGCCACCGACGGCGTCTCGTCCCCTTCGGGGGCGGAGCGCAGGATGCCGACCAGATCCCGCAGCTCGTCGAGCGCCTGGCAGCCCGCCGCCCGCAGCTCCTCGGCCGCCTGCCGGGTCGCCTCGTCGGTCGCGGTCATCCGCAGCGCTCCCGCCTGCAGCACCATCAGGCTCACCCGGTGGGTCACGACGTCGTGCATCTCGCCGGCCAGTCGCGCGCGCTCCTCGGTGCGGGCCTGCTCGGCGAGCAGGTGGCGCTCCCGCTCGGCCCGCTCGGCGCGTTCGGTCAGCGCCTGCACCAGCCGCCTGCGGGCGTCGAAGTACAGCGCCAGCAGGGGGCCGACGGCGGTGCGGAGCACCCCTATCGTGATGATCTCGGCCGACGGCTGCCACGCGCGCGCGACGATGAGCGTGAAGACGGCCAGCGCGACCAGCGCCGTCCGCCGGCTCCGCTGGTCCCGCCGGTAAAACAGCGGCCCGTACGCGGCCAGCACGGTCGAGTAGGGCGCCCACACGTTCCAGTCGTGCGCCGGCGTCAGCGCGCCCACGGGCGAGATCAGCAGCGTCAGCACGAGCGAGTACGTGCCCAGGACGGCGACGACCGTCAGGGGCGCGCGGCGGCGGGCGACGAGCGAGAAGCAGGCGAGCGCCTGCAGGCCGAGCATGACCCAGGCGAGCGTGCCGGGCTGCGCCGGCCACCACGCCGCACCCACCAGCGTCGCCCCGGTGTCGAGCAGCACGAAGAAGACCGCGATCGCCACGTTTACGGCGAGACAGTGGCGGCTGCGCCACGGCCCGTCACTCATGCCGTTCACGGTATGTCATCCGCGCTCGCGCGGCTCTTCCGGCAGAACGTTCGGCGGGAGCGAAACCTACGAAAGTTGCACGCCGGATCGGCACTTCGTCGTCTCGTTTCCCGACTGTTCGCCCTGCCGCGCGGCACCTCGCCCGTCGTGCAATGGGCACGTGGACAAACGAGGCCCCCAGCTGGGCCGCTACCAGATCGACACCAACCACTCGACCATCACCTTCAGGAGCAGGCATCTGTTCGGGCTCCTGCCGGTGCGCGGCACCTTCGCGATCCGTGCCGGGACGGTCGACGTCGCCGAGCCGCTCACCGATTCGGGCATCCGCGTGGAGATCGATGCCGCGAGCTTCCACACGGGCAGCAGGCAGCGCGACGAGGACGTGCTGTCGGCACGCTTCCTCGACGTCGGACGGCACCCCGTCATGACGTTCGTCGCCGATCACGTGGACCGCACCGCCATCACCGGCGCGCTCACCGCGCACGGTGTCACCCGCCCGGTCAGCCTGTCGATCGAGCAGGCCGACGTGTCGCCAGGAACGATCATCGCCCGTGCCACGACGCGCGTCGACAGGACCGAGTTCGGGCTGACCGCGGCCCGCGGGCTGGCCGGGCGCTACCTCGAGGTGTCACTGGAGGTCACGTGCGTCCGCATGTGACGGCGGACGCCGCGGTCGTGGTGACGGACCTGCGCAAGAGCTACGGCGCGGTGGAGACCGTGCGCGGCGCGAGCTTCACCGTCGAGCACGGGGAGATCTTCGCGCTGCTCGGGCCGAACGGCGCCGGCAAGTCCACCACGCTGGAGATCCTGGAGGGGTTCCGCGCCCGTGACGCCGGACGCGTCGAGGTGCTCGGCATCGATCCAGGCGACCGGCGCCGGGGGCGGGAGCTGCGCGAGCGGATCGGGCTGGTGCTGCAGGACATCGCGGTCGAGCCGTACCTGACGGTCCGCGAGACGATCGCCCGCAACGCGGGCTACTACCGGTCGCCGCGCGACGTCGACGAGGTGATCGCGCTGGTCGACCTCGCCGGTCAGGAGCGCCGCAAGGTCAAGACGCTGTCCGGCGGTCAGAAGCGGCGGCTGGACCTGGCACTGGGCCTGATCGGCAACCCGAGCCTGCTCTTCCTCGACGAGCCGACGACCGGGTTCGACCCGAACGCGCGCCGGAGCGCGTGGCAGCTGGTACGCGGCCTGCGCGACGCGGGCACCACCGTCCTGCTCACCACCCACTACATGGAGGAGGCGCAGGAGCTGGCCGACCGGGTGGCGGTGATCTCCGGCGGCCGGATCGTGTCGGAGGGGACCCCGTCGACCCTCGGCGGACGCGACACCGCCCGCGCCCGGATCCGCTTCGCCCTGCCGGAGGGGTGCACGGCCGCCGACCTGCCGGTCGCCGCCGAGCTCTGCGACGGCCTGGTCACCGTGGAGACCGCGGAGCCGACGGAGGCGCTGCACCACCTGACCGGCTGGGCGCTGCGCCGCGGCACGCCGCTCGACCAGCTCACGGTCGACCGTCCCAACCTGGAGGACGTCTACCTCCGCCTGACCGGCCGTCCGATGGAGGTGAGCGCGCGATGAGCGGCGGGCCGGCCCTGGTGTGGCACCAGATCCGCTACGAGCAGCTGTCCTTCTGGCGCAACCCGCAGAGCGCGTTCTTCACCTTCGTCTTCCCGGTCGTGGTGATCGCGATCTTCGGCGCGCTGTTCGGCGGCGGCCCCGCGGACCCGTACTTCTACGGCCTGTCGGCCCTGCAGTACTACGTGGCCACGATCGCCGCGGTGTCCGTGCTGGGCTCCTGTTACAGCCAGCTGGCCATCGTGCTCTCGACGCGCCGCCAGGACGGGATCCTCAAGCGGGTGCGGGCGACTCCGCTGCCGGTCGGGGTGTACTTCGCCGGCCTGCTGGCGCACTGCGTCATGGTCAGCGTCGTGGACGTCGTGCTCATCTTCGGCGTCGGCCGCCTGTATGGCGTGCCGTTGCCCGGCCCGTCCCGGTGGCCCGCCATCGCCGTGGTGCTCGTGCTCGGCGCGGCCGCCTTCTGCGCGCTGGGCGTCGCGGTGGCGTCCCTGATCCGCAACGCCGAGGCCGCGCCCGCGGTGGTGCAAATCGTCCTGTTCCCGCTCGTCTTCCTCTCCGGCACGTACCTGCCGATCCACTCCGCGGTGGTGAACGGCGTCTCCGGCTTCCTGCCGGTGCGGCCGTTCAACGAGGCCCTGCTCGGCGCCTTCACCGGGCGCGACGGCTTCGCCGGGAGCAGCCTCGGCGTGCTGCTCGTGTGGGGCGCTGTCGGGGCGGCCGTCGCCATCCGCCGCTTCCGCTGGGACCCCCGGCCCGAGTGATGCTCCGACCGAAAGGAGTGAACAGTGGTTGATCGTTCGGCGAAGGGGCGGCGGTGGGCCGCCTGCACGCTGGTCCTGCTCGCGCCGGTGTGCGCGGAGTTGACGCTCGGCGCCATGCCGCTGCACCTGGCGTGGCTGATGCTGCCGCTGCTGATACCCATGTACGGGGCCGGCGTGCTGCTGGTCAGAGAGCTCGTGCGCCGTGCCGGCGGCGGCTGGCCGAGCCTGCTGCTGCTCGGCGTCGCCTACGAGATCGCCGAGGACGGGCTCGGGCTGCAGGCGCTGTCCAGCCCGAACCTCTACAACGCCGCCCTGTGGGGCCCGCGGGTGCTCGGCCTCAACACCACCTACTGGGAGTCGCAGATCGGCTACCACCTGGCCTTCAGCGTGGTGATCCCGATCATGCTGACCGAGCTGCTCTTTCCCGCCCACCGCGACCGCCCCTACCTGCGGCGGGGCGGGCTGGTGGTGACCGGCGTCGTCGCGGTCCTCGGGGTGGCGGTCGTACGCGTGACCATCCCGCCCGTGGCGGATCCCGGGTACCAGGCGCCGGTGCCGGCCCTCGTGGGCTCGGTGCTGGCGATCGCGGCGCTGGCCGTGCTCGCCCTGCGGGTCCTGCCCCGCCGCACAGCGCCGCCGTCCCGGGGGTGGACGCCTCCGCACCCGGCGGTCGGCGGCGCGCTGACCGCGCTGGCGACCGTCGCCTTCCTGGGCCTGCTGATGCCGATGGGACAGCCTCTAGCCGGTGGCTACGGCGTGGAGCGGCTGGTGCCGATGGCCCTGGCGGCCGGTGTCGCCGGCGGGACGGGCTGGCTGATCCATCGCTGGTCCGCCGGATTGACCACCTGGCATCGGCTCTGGCTCGCCGGGGGCGCGCTGGTGAGTCACACCCTGATCGGCGCGGCCTTCATCGCGTCCACCGGGTTCGACCGCGTCGGCCTGCTCGTCATGGCCTTCCTCACCGTGGCGCTGCTGGCCTGGGCAGGGGTGGCACGGTCGAAGCCCGTCACGCGTCCAGCCGCCGGGCGGCCGGTGCCGTGAGGTCGGGAGCCGACACCCGCGGGGCGGACATCACGCTCGGGTCTCGGTCATCGCCGCGGCGTCAGCCGAGCCGGCGTTCGCGTGGCAACCAGGCAGGCGATCAGCCGGAAAACGATTACGCTCGCCGGGGCCCGTTGGGGGATCATGTCCCTATGAGTAGCCCCGTCATCGCCGAGATCCCGACCGGTCCCGTCCCCGTCCCCGAGGTCGTCCTGGCGCTCGCCGGCGACGACACCGTCACTCCGGTGTGGCGCAACCAGCTCGGCGGCCTGACGTTCCGCCTCGAGAACGGACGCGACGGCACCAGGTACGTCAAGTGGGTCGCCACCGGCACCTCCGAGATCAACCTCTCCCGCGAGGCGGAGCGCCTGGCCTGGGCGCAGCGGTGGGCGAGCGTTCCGCAGGTCATCGAGCACGGCACGAACGCCGACGGCGCGTGGCTGGTCACTGCGGCGATCTCCGGCCTCACGGCGGTGGCCCCCCGGTGGATGGCCGACCCGGCGACCGCGGCGGCCGGGGTCGGCCGGGGGCTGCGCGAGCTCCACGACGCCCTGCCCGTGGACCAGTGCCCGTTCGACTGGAGCATCGACCGGCGGCTCGCCCGCGCCGACGAGCGCATCGCCAACGGCGAGGGGCCCGACTCCTGGTTCGCCGAGCACCAGCACCTCGACCTCGCCAAGGCGCGGGCCCTCATCGGCGAGCCGCCCGCGATCGACCGCCTCGTCGTCTGCCACGGCGACGCGTGCGTCCCCAACACCCTGCTGCACGACGACGGCGGGTTCGCCGCGCACGTCGACCTCGGTTCGCTCGGAGTCGCCGACCGGTGGGCCGACCTCGCGGTCGCGGCATGGAGCACGGAGTGGAACTACGGCCCCGGCTACGACGGCGTCCTGTACGACGCGTACGGCATCGCCCCCGACCAGGAGCGCATCGCCTACTACCGCCTGCTCTGGGACATGGCGTGACCGTGCACCGAGGGCTGCCGAAGCTTTACGGCTCTTGATAGGTTGTTGACAGGTGTGCCGGGAAGTCTGGTCGGCGGTTCTGTCGCCGACTCCGGAGGTCACCCATGCGCGCCCGCGATCTCGTCTCCGGCTTCCCCACCGTCACCGCCGACACGCCGGTCATCGACGCCGCCCGCCTGCTGGCGGAGCAGGACCTGCCCGGCCTGATCGTCGTCGACGGCGGGCGTCCGTCGAGCATCCTGCCCGGCACCCAGGTGCTGCGGCTGGCCGTACCGGGTTACTGCATCGACGATCCGGCGCTGGCCCGGGTGGTCGACGAGGCGCACGCCGACGTCTTCCTCCAGTCGCTGGCCGGGCGTACCGTGCGGGAGGCGCTGCCGGCGAACCCGCGTGAGCTGCCCGTCGCCGACCCGGACGCCACCGTGCTGGAGCTGGCCGCGCTGATGGCGCGCACCCACAGCCCGCTGGTGGCGATCGTCGAGGACGACCGACTGCTCGGGGCCGTGACGCTGCAGGCGCTGCTGGACCGGCTGGTGGCTCCGTGACGGTCGCCGCATGGCTGGCGCTGGTGGTCTTCCTCGGCGCCTACACGCTGATCGCCACCGAGAAGGTGCACCGGGTCGCGGCGGCGCTCGGCGGGGCCGGGGTCATGCTGCTGATCCACGCCACCGGCGCGGAGGCGGCCTTCTTCTCCCCGACGACCGGGATCGACTGGAACGTCATCTTCCTGCTGCTGGGCATGATGGTGATCGTCGGCGTGCTCAAGCAGACCGGAGTCTTCGAGTACCTGGCGATCTGGGCGGCCAAGCGCGCCAGAGGGCGGCCGTTCCGGTTGATGGTGCTGCTGGTGGTCATCACCGCGCTCGCCTCGGCGCTGCTGGACAACGTGACGACCGTCCTGCTGGTCGCGCCGGTGACGTTCCTGGTGTGCGAGCGGCTGGCGTTGCCGGTCGCGCCGTTCCTCATCGCCGAGGCGATGGCGTCCAACATCGGCGGCACCGCCACGCTCGTGGGCGACCCGCCCAACATCATCATCGCCAGCCGGGGCGGGCTGACCTTCAACGACTTCCTGATCCACCTGGCCCCGCTGATCATCGTGCTGATGGCGGTGTTCATCGGGTTGTGCCGGGTGATGTTCAGGAAGACGTTCCGGTACGACCCCGCCCGGGCCGCCGAGATCATGGCGCTGAACGAGCGGGAGGCGATCGCCGACCGGCGGCTGCTCTGGCAGAGCCTGGTGGTGCTCGCCGTGGTGCTGGCGGCGTTCGTGCTCCATCCGGTGCTGCACTACGAGCCCTCGGTGGTGGCGATCCTGGGCGCGGGCATCCTGGTGGCCGTCACCAAAGTCACCGCCGAGGACGCGGTCCGCGAGGTGGAGTGGCCCACGCTGGTGTTCTTCGCCGGGCTGTTCGTCATGGTCGGCGCGCTGGTCGAGACCGGCGTGATCGCCCAGATCTCCAAGGCCGCCGTCGAGGCCACGCAGGGCAGGCTCGAGCTGGCCACGATCGGCCTGCTGTGGGTCTCGGGCGTCCTGTCGGCGGTCGTCGACAACATCCCGTACGTGGCCACGATGAGCCCGATCGTCGCCGACCTCGTCCACGCCAACGGGGGCGACAAGGTGCTGTGGTGGGCACTCGCGCTCGGCGCCGACCTGGGCGGCAACGCCACCGCCGTCGGCGCGGCGGCCAACGTGGTCGTCCTCGGCATCGCGGCCCGCAACCGGGTTCCGATCAGCTTCTGGCAGTTCACCAAGTACGGGCTGGTCGTCACGTCCGTCACCATCGCGCTGTGCGTGCCGTACCTCTGGCTGCGCTACCTCGTGTAGGAGCGGCTAGTCAGGGAGGACCTCACGTTCGAGGAGCTCCCGCTCCCCTGCGACACGCGCGGCCGACGCCGAGTCGACGGGACGCAGGTAGACCTGGCGCAGGCCGGGCACGCCGTCGTCGATCGCGAAGACGGCCCTGGTGCGGACGGCCGCGCCGGGCGTGCTCACGTAGGGCACCACCTGGAAGCTCGCGGTCACCGCGGCACGGTCGACGCGCGCCATGACGTAGCCCCGCTGGTCGTTGTAGAAGCGCAGATGCGGGTTGCCGACCAGGAGCGGCAGGGCCCGGGGGTCGCTGTCGAGGCCGTCGCCGCGGCTGGTGATGGACGAGGTCACCAGCTCGGCTCCGACGGTCGGCGCGTTCGGGGCGAGGTAGTCGAGCTTCAGGTCGGCGGCCCAGTGGGAGTGGGCCGATCCGGTCAGCACCACCGCGTTGCGGACGCCCGCATCGATCCAGCCGCGGGTGACCCGCTGCCTGCTGGCGAGGTATCCGTCCCAGGTGTTCTGGTTGGTCAGGTGGGCGGAGCCCGCGGTGATGGTCCGGGACGCGAAGAAGACCTGCTGCCCGATGAGGTCCCACTGGGCGCGTGAGCTCTGGAACCCGTCGATCAGCCACCTCTCCTGCTCCTGGCCGAGGATGGTGCGGGCCGGGTCCGCGGCCTCCGGGCAGTCCTTGAGACCGTTTCCGCAGGCCATGGCGTGCCGGTACTGGCGGGTGTCGAGCATGTGGAAGGTGGCCAGCGTGCCCCAGCGGATCCGCCGGTAGATCTGGATGCCGGTGCCGTCGGGCAGCGCGGCGCGGCGCAGCGGCATGTTCTCGTAATAGGCCCGGGCGGCGGCCGCGCGCCTGGCGAGGCGTTTCTCGCTCTGGTTCGTGCCTTCTCCGCCGGCCCAGTTGTTGTCGACCTCGTGGTCGTCCCAGGCCACCACCCACGGCGCGGCGGCGTGCGCGGCCTGCAGGTCGGGGTCCGTTCTGTACTGCGCGTAGCGCTGCCGGTATCCGGCCAGGGTGACGGTTTCCGTCCCGGCGTGGTCGCGGACGTTGCCGCTCCCCGCCACATAGGTGCCTTTCGGATACTCGTAGATGTAGTCGCCCAGGTGCAGGACCAGGTCGGGACGCTCGTCCGCGAGCGCGCGGTAGGCCGTGAAGTAGCCGTGCTCGAACTGGGCACAGGAGGTGACCGCCACGGAGAGCACGTCACCGCCCTCCTGCGCGGACGGCGAGGTACGTCCCCGCCCGACAGGGGAGACGTGCGTTCCCTCCTTGAAGCGGTACCAGTAGTCCCGGTTCGGGGCCAGCCCGTCGAGTTCCACGTGCACGCTGTGCGCCCAGGCCGGGTCGGCCATGACCACGCCCTCCCGCACGACGGCGGCGAAGCGCTCGTCCTCGGCGACCTGCCAGCTCACGGGCACGACCACGGAGGGCATGCCGCCCCGGCCGTCTTCCTCCAGCGGGGTCGGCGCGAGCCTGGTCCAGATCACGAACCCGTCCGCGGCCGGGTCGCCGGAAGCCACCCCGAGCGTGAACGGGAAGGCGGTCGGCGTGCGACGCCTCCGGGACGCCTCGGCCGCGCCGCCTGCGATCCACGAGCCCACGACCGCGCCGCCGCTGACGACGAAGGACCTTCTGCTCACCGAGGACACGAACCTGGACTCTCCTTGTGATCGGATGTTCGCGCCGCAGTTCCGGCCGGCGGCGTCGATCGGGCGCGCTCGCGCCTGCCGGGCGGATGGAAGTCTTGCCGTCGCGCGCAGCTCATTGCAAGCAGCGTGGCCGGGCTGTCTTGATCATGTGACGCCGGTCACCCGATCCTCGGACGGACGTTGGTGGCCGAACCTGACCGGCTTCGGGCCGCGCAGCCCGGCCGCCACCTCCGATCAACCCGGGTTTTCGGCGAACCAGACGGCGATCTGGGTGCGCGAGCTGAAACCGAGCTTCGCCAAGATGTGCTCGACGTGGCCTTCGGCGGTGCGCTGAGAGATCACCAGCCTGGTCGCGATCTCCTTGTTGCTGAGCCCCTGGCTGATGAGCTCGGCGATCTCCCGCTCCCTGGGAGTGAGCTTCGACGTGTCCGCCTCAGCAGCCGAAGGCGCGCCGTCAGGTTCCTCCTCGCGCAACGCGTAGCCGATGGCGTCATCGATGCTCAGTTCCCGGCCTTCGCGGAGAAGGCTTTGGTAGACGTCGTCACTCAGTTCGCGTCTTACTCGTTGTTCGAACGGGTCACGGAATCGCTTGATGTATCCGAAATCGACGAGTGTGGAGCCCACCTTCTCCCAGATCGTGTGGGCCGCACCGTACAAGCGGACAGCGCGCTTCGTGTCATCCGTGGCCCAGGCCAGCAGTTCCAGGCAGTACGCCTCACCGGCCAGGTCGTCGGCGACGGCCTTCAGCCGCAACGCCTCACGCACCCGTGCCGCCGCCGCTGCTACGTCACCGCGTCGCCACTTCCCCAAGCCGATCACCCACAGGGCCCACGACCGGGAAAGGTCCGCCCCGTGGGCTTCGCACACCGCGAGGCACTCTTCCTCGAAGGACTCGGCGCGAGGATCCCCGGCGGCGGTGGCGGCCATCGAAAGGTGCCGCAGCGCGAAGTAGATGCCGAAGGGGTCGTCCAGGCTTCGGTGCCCGGCCAGTGCCGCCTCCTGCAAGGGAATGGCACCCGAGTAATCGCCGCGATACATCACGGCCGCGCCGGTCCACAGGCTGGCATAAGCGCATGCGGAGGCGTCGCCCAGTCGCTCCCCCAGCTCGCGGCATTCCTTCAGCATCGACATCGCGGCGTCGATCCGCCCCAGCACGATCAGCAGATAGGCGCACCCGTACAAGGCATGGGCCCGAGCCCTTGTGGGCTCGCCGTTGAGATCGAGAGCCCGCTGCAACCACTGGCACCCCTCACGCAGCCGACCGGCGGCCACCCAGAAGATGTGCAAAGCGGCTGTGGACTCAAGCCCGGCCAGTGCCTCACCTGGCTCGGTAAGGCTGTATTCGAGCGCGGCGCGCAGGTTGGGCTGGTCCGCACGCAACCGGACGAACCATTCCATCTGGCGAGGGGCGAAGAAATCCACATCGGCCCTGCGGATGAGGTCGCGATAGTACTGCCAGTGCCGTGCGTGTACCACCGCCGCCTCAGCCGGATCCAGTAGTTCGGCACCGAACTCCCGGATCGTCTCGAGCAGTCGATATCGCGCCTGATCCCCGCCGGGCTGGAGAAATATTATGGATTTGTCCACCAGCCCGGCCACCAGCTCGAAGATATCCTCGGCTGCGATCGGGCCACCGGAGCACACATATTCGATGGCCTCCAGATCGCACGCGCCGACGAACACCGACATCCGTCTCCACAAGAGCTTCTCGTCGGCGGAGCACAGTTCGTAACTCCACTCGATCGCGGCCCGCAGGGTCTGATGCCGAGGCAGCGTCCCCCGCCTCCCTTTGCCCAGGAGCTCGAACCGGTAATCGAGTCGCTCAAGAATTCTGGCCATCGGCAGGGATCGCATCTGGACGGCCGCGAGCTCGATCGCCAACGGGATTCCGTCCAGCCGTCGGCAGATTCTCGTCACCATCTCGCTGTTCTCCGACGTGATGGCGAAGTCGGGCGAAACAGCCGCCACCCGTTCGGCGAGGAGCTGCACGGCGTCGTCTCGCCGTGACACGTCCGCCGCGATCGGCGTACCTGGCTCCGGCACCGGCAGGGGAGGGACGGTGAAGACCGTTTCACCCGGAACGCCCAGGGCCTGGCGGCTGG
The DNA here is from genome assembly GCF_040614375.1 of Nonomuraea sp. NPDC005983. Lineage (NCBI taxonomy): Bacteria > Bacillati > Actinomycetota > Actinomycetes > Streptosporangiales > Streptosporangiaceae > Nonomuraea > Nonomuraea sp. NPDC005983. The sequence continues at coordinate 174,815 of NZ_JBEXUP010000002.1, read as the reverse complement.
TCGCCAGGATCCGCACCCCGGGAGCGGCCTTCATCAGCTTCGCCACCAACTGCCCGCAACTCTCGATCAGGTGCTCACAGTTGTCCAGCACCAGCAGCAGCCGTTTGTCGGCCAGATAGTCCAGAAGCTGGCCGGTAGGCGAGCGCGTCGCCTGCTCGTGCAGCCCGAGAGCGTCCGCAACCGTGGACGGGAGCAACTCCCCATCTCGCAGCGGAGCCAGCTCCACCAGCCAGACCCCGTCGGGGAACGCCCTCGACACCTCCTCGGCCAAACGCAGGACCAGACGCGTCTTTCCCACTCCGCCCGCGCCCGTCAACGTCAGCAACCGGGTGTCGGAGAGCAGCGATTTGGCCTGCGAACGCTCACGCTTGCGGCCAACAAAGCTCGTTACCTCGGCCGGCGCATGCTCCACTTGCTGGTGATGCCTCCCCGCAGACATGACGAAATCAGCCTAGGTTTCCGCCTGTCACCTGGTCAACCGAGCCAAAACAGGGTCTTTTCTTTGGTTACTTCGGTTTCATCAACAACAACTGTCGCACGCGGCAGGCTTTTCGCTCCCCGGGACGGCGCTACCCGCGCGATCGACGTTCTTGAGGCTCACGGCCACGAGGCAATTCTTTCGTGGGGAACTTCGCCGGCGGCAAATTCGCGGCCTTCAACCTCGGCAACGCGCTCGGCGCCTGGCTGGGCGGCCCACGAGCCTAATCCGCGACAAGAGGTCCGCGGCGTGCTCCGCGTGTCGAGACCAGCCCTCCCACCAGGCCGCTCACCGCGCAGACCAGGACCAGCGCCACAAACTGCGGCATCGAGAAGGCGAACCACAGCTCGCCCGTCGCGGCCTTGCCCAGCGCGGCCAGCGAAGCGACGGCGATCGCCGTGCCGAGCAGTGTGCCCGTGGCCGTCACGACCAGCGACTCCCAGCAGAGCGCCCGGGCGAGCTGACCGGGCTGCGTCCCCACGGACCGCAGCAGCCTGATCTCCTCTGCCCGCTCCGCCATCGACATGGCCGTGGCGTTCAGCACCGAGATCACGGTGTACGCCACCGCCGATCCCACCAGCACGGGAGCGACCCAGGCCGACGGCCCGGTACGCGTCACGCCCGCCGCCGCGTCGGAGGTCGACACGGCGAACAGGAAGGTACAGGCGAGCGCCACAGTCAGCATCACCGGGGACGCGGCCGACATCGCCCGGCGCGGCTGCGTGACCAGCGCCGACCTGGCCAGCATCCCGGCGGCCGGGTCGAGCCACACCACGGGAGCCGCGAGGACCCAGCCCACCCCGCGCAGCACGACGGGCCCCAGCGCCGATGCGCCGACGCAGAGCACCATCGTCGCCCCCAGCCCGGTCGGCACCGCGGCCGTCGGCTTCACCTGAGGAACCAGCCACACCAGCACCCCGCCCCCGGCCAGCGCCACCACCCCGAGCGCCGCTCTGGGCCACGACATGAGCCGTTGCTGCGCCGCGCTGTCACGCAGTACCTCCAAAGGCCCCACACCTACCGCCTTGCGTGCCGCCACCCGCGCGGCCAGCAGCGTCACCACCAACCCGACCACCAGCGCCAGGACGAACGGCACCGACGTCACCTCAACCGGAACGCCCATGGGCGCCAGTTCGACCGCACGCAGGAACGACGCCATCACCCCGGCGTACGGCACGGCCAGCGCGCAACCGACCGCGCTCGCCAGCACGGCCACCACCAGCGCCTCCGCCGTGATCAACCGGCGCACCTGCCGCGGCGTCATGCCGATCGACCTCAGCAGGCCCCAAGCCCTGCGCTGCCGCAGCACGTGCAGGCTCAGCATGCCCGCCACCACGAACACCGACACGAAGCCCGACACCACGGCGGACAGGACCAGCAACCCCATGATCCCGTTCAGCTCGTCATGGCCACCGGCTCCAGCGACCAGCAGACCACCGCCGCTCACCAGCGTCACCGCGATGACCACCGCAACGAACGAGGAGGCGAATCCGGTCCAGTTGGTCCGTACGTTGTTCCAGGCGAGGACGAGCGTCATCGTCGGCCGCCCAACCGCCTGCCGATCTGCTCGACCGAGGGCCTGTCCAGCACGTCCACAATCCGTCCGTCGGTGAGGAAGAGGACGGCATCGGCCCGGGCAGCCGCCTCCGGGTCGTGGGTGACCATCACCACCGTCTGGCCGAACTCGTCGACCGCCTCCCGAAGCAGCCCCAGCACCTCATGCCCGGTGCTACGGTCCAGCGCTCCGGTCGGCTCGTCGGCGAACAGCACCTCCGGCCTGCCAAGCAGCGCGCGGGCGATGGCCACCCGCTGCTGCTGGCCCCCGGACAGCTGCGCTGGGCGATGCCCCTCCCGCCCCGCCAAGCCGACCCGGTGCAGCAGCTCGCGCACACGTGTCGGATCGGGCCGCCTGCGGGCCAGCCTGCTGGGCAGGATGACGTTCTGCCAGGCGGTCAGCGACGGCACCAGGTTGAACGCCTGGAAGATCACTCCAACCCGGTCACGCCGGAGCAGCGCGAGCTCCTTCTCCTGCAACTGTGTGATGTCCTGCCCGGCGATGCGTACCGCCCCGGACTGCGGCCGATCCAGCCCCGACGCACACTGCAACAGCGTGCTCTTGCCCGAGCCTGACGGGCCCATCACGGCGGTGAAACTGCCACGCCGGAACCCGGCACTGACCTGGCGCAGCGCGGGCAACTCCGTAGCTCCCTTGCCATATGTTCTGGTCACTCCTTCGAGGAGGACCGCATGATCACTCATGATCACAAGTCTGTTGACGGTCACCGTCGTGATCCATCCGGCATCACCCTGACCGCTCCCCGAGAAACAGCTGAGGACAGCGGGAGGACGCTCTGCCGTGTGGGCGATCACCTGACCGGTCAAGGGGAGCCTCGACAGCACGAACATGCCACAGGACCATGATGAAGGGCAGTTCGGTGACGAGAAGGGGCCGCACCAGGGCAAGCCAGCCACCCTGCGGACAAGGCGGTAACCTCCGTGGCGCGCCCTCGGGAAAGACCGCCCGGCCCGGATCCTGGGCGGGCCAGACGGCTGCTGAGGTCCGCCACCCCTGGGCATCACGCCTCCAGCGCGGCGACAGCCGCGGATGGAGTGACGTGAGCCGGGGTCGTCACCCCAGCGCGGCCACAGCCGCAGATGGGGTGACGTGGGCCGGGTTCGTCAGCGTCGGTGTGACGACATCATGCCGAGTCCGACGCATGCCAGACCGCAGAGGAAGATCACGGCTCCGGTGACGACGTTGTTGACGATCGTCGAAGTGGTCGCTCCGTGTCCGGGAAGCACCCACGGGGCGATGATCGTCCAGACCCCGATGACCGGCATCACCCAGGTAACGCCGTGCGTACGGCCGTAGACGGACGCGAACCCGACCGCGAGGAGCGCCAAGGCGATGCCCGTGATCAGGTTGCTGACGGTCAGATTGGCGCGCGGGTTGAAACCCACCACCCACGGCGAGATAGCGAGGTACAGGCCACTCAGAAAGGCCAGACCGCTGATGGACTGTCCTGACGGACTCTGCGCCACGCTGTCGTAGCGGGCACGCATCGCGACGATGTCAGGGTGCTGCTCCATTGCGAACGTCGGACGTTCAGCCACGTCGCACACCACCCTTCTCCTCTAGACGGCGTTCAACAGTTCTCCTGCCCAGCTCAGTCCTGCCAACCTCATGCTTGGGCAACAATTCTTCAAGCCTGCGTATCGCCCTCAACGGGCTCGAACCGCGCAGGCACAACGCCGGCGCAACGAACCAATAGGGGTTGACCGACCCTCGCCTCCGAGCTGGGGAAGGACAGTGGTCTTCGCCGCGATGCTCGCGGCACCGATCACGGCGCGACCGCGCTCCCGACGGCCAGAGGCGAAGTGACGACGCGTGTGATGCACCATGCGCGCGGTTGACCGCAGGGATGACCTGTTGGCGGAGCCTGCGTGGCCAGAGCGGTGCGTGCCTAGTCCCACACCACGGACCACACAGTCGTGCCGTCCGGCGCCTCTGGGATGTCACGGTAGACATCCACCAGGCCCGGGATGACACCGTCGGCCTCGAACCCCTCGATCCACGCGGTGCAGGCAGCCTCGTCCGCCGTAGTACAGATGGCGACGGCTTCCCCAGCGAGCTCCTCCATGTCGAGTGTCTCCGGATGCGGTTGCACCCGTACCCACGCGACGTCCTCGCGCCGCTCGATCGCGCGCAGGCGCTCGGCCAGGACGTCCAGAGGGGGCCGCCCGTAGCCCCACTGGTTGGGTGCGATGCTTTCCTCATTGACGTTGCCGTCGAAGAACTCGTCCAGGGTGAGCAACGGCATGACGCATTCCTCACCAGCACGGCTGATCACTTGGGCAGCAGAGATCATGAGAGCGGATTCTCGCACGCCAGAACGGGTTTTTTGAGCAGGAAGCTTCGCCATGACGTCCACAGCTCCCCACAAGGGGACCATGGTTCCCGTCCCGCAAACCCGCTCCGGCCCGAAGTGAAGCTGTATGGGGTTCTCCCTAGGGGCCTATCCGACGGCCGGGCTTTGGTCGAGGGCCGGGAGTGACCTGTCTGCGCCGACCGTGCTAAATGACGGGGTCCTCAAGGACGTGCATGAGTATCCGGTTCTGGGAGCCTTCGGGGTCGGGGCTGGACATGCTGGCCATGGTGACGAGCGCTTTCCACAGCGCCCACCCGCGTGCTCGCCGCCAGGTGTCGTCGGGAAGCCCGACGGCCTCACGGAAGACCTTCCGCTCGTCACCGACGAAGTAAGTCCATGCCATCACGAGGTCACAGGCGGGGTCGCCGACGCCGCAGGTCCCGAAGTCGATGACCGCGGACAGTTCTCCGTCGGTGGCGAGCACATTGCCAACGGCGACGTCACCGTGGAACCACGTCGGCGGAAACGGCCAGGCCGAGGTCAGCGCGCTGGCCCAGACGGCCCGGCAGGCGGCGGCATCCACGAGGTGCCCCAGCCTGTCGAGGGCGTACTCGACGTCATCGCTGTAGACGCTCGGGTGGCAGCCCCGGAAGCAGGAATGACGACCGCAGGCCGGCCCCTCCTTCGTGGGGATCTCCCTGAGCGCGGTATGAAACCTCCCGAGGTCGCGCGCCAACCCCGTTCGATCGACGTTCGCGGCGCTCTCGAGCGTGTCTCCGGGGATCCAGCGACGCACCGACCAGGGGAACGGGTACCCAGCGGCCGGACGTCCCGTCGCCACCGGTGTCGGCACGGGTAAGGGCAGATGCGCGGCCAGGACGGGCAGACAACGGTCTTCCTTCTCGATGCCGGATGCGTAGCCTTCTGCGCTGGGCAGGCGTACGGACAACTGATCCCCGAGCCGGAAGGTGCGGTTGTCCCAGCCCTGGCGGGCAACGGGCTCGATCGGGAGGTCGCTCCACTCGGGGAACTGTTCGGAGATCAAGGTGTGGACGAGGTCGGCGGTGATGTCGATCACTGTCCAAGTCTCCATGCTCCGGTGCGAGTTATCCATCTGGACCGTCAGCGTCTTGATCGGTCCGGGTGCCATGATGAGGGACGCCTGATCAAGGGAGCTAGGGTGGCAGACCCGCACGAGGAGTTCGGTTGGCTTGCAGGCTACGGTCCGTTCTATGCCATCTCCTGCGTGTCCTTCGTCCGATCCCTCCCGCCGATTGAAGCCCTGACTCGTCTCGGAGCAGGCGCGGAAACGCTGGAAGAGGTCACGTTCGAAAAGCTGCAGGAACGAACGATGGCATGCCTCGACTCGGACCCCATGCGCAGCTACGTCGGCGTGGTGGAACTGGGCGGCTGGACTGCGCTCATCGAGCTGTGGACTGCGTCGATGATGGGTTACCAGCCGATGTTGGGACGGCTTTCGCGGGCCACCGAGGTCGTGCTGATCAACCGCAACATTCACGCGACCGACTACTTCGTCCACGCGATCGACGGCGTGACGCTCACCTGGTTCGACCTGCTGGTCCCGCAAGTGCGCACAGGCAGCGACCCAGACCGCCTCATCAACGCGATGAAGGAAGTCGGGCTGAACCCTGATCACGGCTGGGATGACCCAGTGTTGGAAGCCACGTTTCCGCGTTCCTTCGCCCTGGCCCGCACCATCACCGGCCTTCCCTTCTCGGAGAACGTGCTGGACATGCGATTTCTCAGTGCGGTGATCGACAACGGATGATCGCACGGCCTTACGGATAGCCGCCCATTCAGAGCTGCCCGGCGAGAAGAAAAGGGGAGGCGGACGCCAGAATGCCCGTGCCACGATGGTCGCTTTGTACCCAATGCGAATGGAACTGAGCAACCGTGCCCCGCGCCATCACTTTGATCCGCTCCGCTTCTCTGTCCGACGTCGCCGAGTACGCCTACGCAGCCACGGCGCCTGCCGAGTCCCGACTCATCTTTCTCGCCGGAGCGTGTCCGCTGAACCAGGACGGCTCGACGGCAGCGCTCGGGGACTACGCGGGCCAGGCAGCGAAAGCCGTCGAGAACATGGAGGCTGCTCTCACCGCCGCCGGCGCATCGCTGCAGGACGTCATCAGCACAAGGGTTCTCGTCGCGTCCACGCGGCGGGAGGACTTGGTGGCTGCCTGGGGGGTAGTCCGGGACTCGTTTGGCGACCATGACGTACCGAGCACCTTGTTGGGCGTCACCGTGCTCGGATACCACGGCCAGCTCGTTGAGATCGAAGCCGTCGCCGCCGTTATTGATGCCTGAGCGGTAGGCGTCCGCGCGACGCAACGGGCACGGCTTCTTCCGGCGATCGACTCCGTCGGTGATGTGACCCATGTCTTCACCAGACGAGGGGGAGCCCATTGGCCCTCGGTGGGGGAGGCCGTCCCTGCCTGAAGGAGCTACATCAGACCGGCAACCACGCTCGACCGGCAACTCCACTCCGGCAACGCTCTTCGTCATGACCGGGTGATGAGTTGGGTCTCCACTGCGTCTGTGACCGCGAGGTGGTGGCGGCGGCTCGGCCGCATCATGGTTGGCTGGGAGACGCCCCAGAACCCGCCCATGCAGACGAGCTCCTTGATCCGAGCGGCGGTACGGCCTGTGATGACGCTGGACGTGACCTGATCGTCAGGGGTCACGCGCTGGATGATTCCATCGCGGCGTCCGAGGCTGATGCACTGGAAGGTGTAGCCGATCGTGGTCTCGGGAACCTTGCGACCGGTCAGGCGCGCGGCGATAGCGTCGGCTGCCAGCCACGCCATCGGGCCTGCCGACGCGCAGGACATCCGCAGCGGCTTGCCACCCGCTCCTTCGGCAAGCGCCGCGTCGCCGACGGCGTACACATCGGGGTGCGAGACCGATCGCATGCTGCCGTCGACGACGATCCGGCCGCCCTCGGACACCTCGAGGGTGGTGGCGGCCGCGATCGGGTGCACGGCGAAACCCGTGGTCCACACGGTCACCTGGGCCCGGATCTCCGTGCCCGCACCGGTGACCACGCCGTCCGCTTCGACGCGCGCGATGTCGGCGTGCTCGTGGACCGTGATGCCGAGCCGGTCCAAGGCGCCGCGTAGGTGGCGCTGGGCCTTGTCGCTGAGCCAGCCGCCGACGCGGCCGCCGGCGGCGATGGCGACCTGAAGGTCCGGGCGGGCTTCGGCGATCTCGGTGGCCGCCTCGATGCCGGTCAGGCCGCCGCCCACGATCAGCACCGTCCCACCGGGCTCCATCCCGCTCAGGCGCGCCCGCAGTCGGAGAGCGGCCTGCTTCCCGGCCAGGTTGTAGGTGTGCTCGGCGACACCGGGGACGCCGTGATCGGCGGCGGCGCTCCCGAGGGCGTACACGAGGGTGTCGTAGCCGAGGGTCTCAGCGCCGAGATCGACGTTCTTGCCTTCGACATCGACAGCGGCGACTCGCGCGGTCCTGACCTGTACGCCGGTGCCCGCAAAGAGGTCGCGCAGCGGGCGGGGCCGCAGATCCTGCCCGCTCGCGAGCTGGTGCATGCGCACCCGTTCGACGAACTCCGAGTCGGCGTTGACCAGGGTGATCTCGACGTCGTCGCGGTGCAGCCGTTTGGCGAGGCGACCGGCGGTGATGGCTCCGGCGTACCCGGCTCCCAGGACGACGACGCGGTGCTTCATGGTTCGCTCCTATCTGGTTGCTGTCACCTCCTGAACCGGACAGGCGCGCGATTCCTGACAGAGACCGAGCGTGATGTAGGTCACCAACTCACCGCCAGCGGGCGATGAGGTCCAGCGGCCGCCCACTGGCGCGCGATGCGCTGAAGTTTGTCGGGGTTGACCTGGATGTGGACCGAGGCGAGGCCGTCGAGAGTCGTATCGAGGCAGACCACGCCGATGACCTGCTCGCCGACCTCGACCAGCACGGCAGGACCGCCGTTGACGACGACGGCGTAGAAGGCGGGACTGTCACCGACGAGGGCTCGCTTGGAGTCGCTCGGCTGGAACATGCCACGCAGGTACTGGGCGATGCCCATCGCTCCGATGACCGGAGTCCTCCGGGCGACGACCTTGCCGCCGCCGTCAGCCACGCTGACCGCGTCGGCGGCGAGCAGCCGGACCAGCCGCTCGGTGTCGCCGCTGAGGGCCGCGGCGAGAAACTCCTCGACGATCTTCCGCGCGGCGGCCGCATCGACCTCCGTGCGGGATCGTTCGACGGCCAGATGCTGCTTCGCACGTCGGTGGATCTGCTGGCAGTTCGACTCGGTGACGTCGAGAATCTCCGCGATCTCGCGGTGCGCGTACCCGAACGCCTCACGCAGCACATACACCACGCGCTCATTGGGGGACAGCCGCTCCATCAGGGTGAGCATCGCCATGGAGACCGACTCACGCTGCTCGAAGGTGTCGGCGGGACCTAGCATCCGATCTCCGTCCAGCACCGGCTCAGGAAGCCACTGCCCCACGTAGGTCTCCCGCCTGGTCCGCGCCGAGGTGAGCCAGTTGAGGCAGAGATTGGTGAGCACCTTCGTCAGCCACGCTTCGGGCGTCTCGATCCGTTCCCGGTCCGCCGCATGCCAGCGCAGGTAAGTATCCTGCACCGCGTCCTCCGCATCACCAGCCGAGCCCAGCAGCCGGTAGGCGATCGCCTCCAAGCGGCCCCTATAGCTCTCGAACAGATCGGCCTCGTGCGTGTGGAGCAACATTGCCCCATGGTCGGTCATATGCGCAGGCCGCGTCCACTCGCCCTACACCCCTGGGCGAAGCGGGCGCGCGGAGAACTGCGCGCCCGTCAACCCCCGAAGAACTTACGACTGCGACCACTTAGGAACTACTCGTCTAGATCACGAGGTCTATGCCATTGTCGCGGAGCTCTTGCGGCGTGAAGACGACCTCAGGGTCTTCGGCGAGTTCGTGGTGGTAGCCGATCTCGTAGCGGTTGACGGGGGCTTTGACCTCGGTGACCTCGATGGGGTGGCCGTTGGGGTGAGCCATGGTGCGGCGGATGATGAGGACGGCTTCGGCGTAGTCCATGCCGAGTTGCGGTGCGCTCGTCTTCGTAGGCGATGCGGGCGGCGGTGAGGGTCATCCAGCGGACGGCGAGAAGCCCTGCAAGCCCTCCGGGTGAGGCTGGAGGAACGTGGCCTTCTCCTTCTCATCAACAGGTATCGGAGAAACGCCTTCGTCTCCGCCGTGGCGCGCCAGATGAGCGACGGACTGGCCTGCTATCTCGTCCAGATGGGACGCCCTGCGAACCCTCGCCGCGTGGTGAGCAGCATCGCCCCCGCGCCCGCGCGCGAGGTCGTCACGTCACGGGAGGCCGACGCGTTCGTGGAGCAGTGGATCGATTCATGCAACTGAGCGGAGTCGCAACCGATCGGGTGTCTCCTCCCCACAGTCGGACCTCAACGGCCATCGCATTTTTCATAGGATCACGCGCATGGAGTCCCATGAGGACACGCCCGGCATTCTCTATGTGATCGCGTGTGCCGCACCTGCCGCCGCCGATCTCCATCTCTTGATCCCCATGGCTCAGGCGGCCGGGTGGCAGGTGCACGTGGTCACCACACCGATGGGCGAACGCTTCGTCAATGTCCCCGAGTTGAAGCGCCTAACCGGTGACCTGGTCCGCAGCACGTACCGCATGCCGCAGGATCCCAAGGGCCTCCCTCCCGCCGACGCCGTGATCGTCGCTCCGGCCACGTTCAATACGATCAACAAGTGGGCGAACGGCATCGCCGACACCTTCGCGGTCGGACTGCTGTGCGAAGTGATGGGGTTCGGCGTTCCGATCCTGGCCGTGCCGCTACTGAAGGACGCGCTCGCCCGGCACCTCGCGTTCCAGCGGAGCCTGGACACGCTTCAAGAGATGGGCGTGCGGGTCCTGTTCGATCCCGCCGCCCCGCCGCAGTCCCGCATGCCATCCTGGGAACAAATCATCCAGGAGCTACACGCCGTTGTCGGGGAGCGACAGACCCAGGGGTGATGGCATGGACGCCCACAAGGAGATCGGCCAGCGGATCGCCCGGGCACGCCGTCGCCGTGGACTGTCCCAAGCCGTCCTAGCCGGTCTCGTCGGCCGTTCCGAAAGCTGGCTGAGCCAGGTGGAGCGTGGGCAACGGGCCGTCGACAACCACACCGTGATCAACGCCCTTGCTGACGTCCTCGGTCTGCCTGTGGACGAACTCACCATGAAGAAGACGAACGCGATGACGCGCTACCAGGCAGCATCGGCCATCCGGCAGGCGATGATGGGCTACGACGGCCTGTCCTCGCTCATCGATCCCCGGCACGCGCAGGGCTCCCCGGAGAGCGTCGTGTGGCTGCGGCACGAGATCCGCCGCGTGAACCGGCTCTACCAGGCCACGCGCTACGACGAGGTGGGCAGGCGGTTGCCTCACTTGATCGTGGCCACCGAACTGGGCAGCCGCCACGCACCCGCCGCCCAGCGCCGGGCGTACCAGACCCTTCGCTCGCTGACCTACCACTCCGCCACCACGACCCTGCGCCGCGTGGGAGAGGCGGAACTCGCCTGGGTGGCCGCCGACCGATCGCTGGCCGCCGCCCAAGAAGCCGACAGGCCCCTTCTCGCCGCCGTGAGCGCCTACCGGCTCGGCTACGTCCTGGTACGGCTCCGTGAGACCGAACGCGCCCTACACCTGGTTCTCCAGGCAGCCGACGCCTTGCAGGGCGCCACCGGGCGGCCCACTCTGCGCGCCCTGCCCATCGTCGGCGCGCTCTACCTGGTCGCCGTCACCGCCGCTGCTGCCGCGTACGACCAGGCCGCCATGCGTACCTTCCTCGCGCAGGCCCGGCAGATCGCCGACATGCTCGGCGAAGACCGCAACGACTTCTGGACCGCGTTCGGCACGACCAACGTGACCATTCACGAGATCTCGGCGGCCGTCGAGTTCGGCGATACCCGGCAGGCGATCAGCAGCAGCGAAACCCTCGACCTGGCGCAGCTCTCTGACGGCCTGGTCGGACGCCGCGCCCAAGTGCACCTGGACCTCGCTCGTGCCTACGCCCTGAAGCGCAAGGACGCCGCGTCGGTCAACATGCTCCTCGAAGCCGAGCGGCTCTCGCCCGAACTCGTCCGCTACGGCGGCCGTCCCCGCGAGCTGCTGACCCAACTGCTCAAACGGGAGCACCGTGCCAGCACCCCGCAGCTCCGCGGGCTGGCCCACCGGGCGGGCATCGTCTGACCCGCACTTTTATGCGGCTTCTTGACCTTCACCACCGTGCGGGTTCCCCCATTGACCCGCACATACGGTTCCTCCTGCGTGGCGCGACCAGAGGCCACGTCCCCCAACAGGAGGGAACGTCACATGCGGCACGAACAGAGAAACCCGTGGAATCGGTGCGTCTGCTGCCCCGAGCCGTCTCAAGCGGTCGGCCTCGCCCCCATGACTGCCACGGTTCGGCCCCTCTCGGCGCTGGAAACCGCCGACCAACTCTGCGCAGCCTTGGCGCGCATGGAGATCCCCGCCGACATCCACAAAGGGCGCGGGCTCGCGCTGGTGTCTGTATGTACCGGACTCGTGGTGTGGACGGACGGCTTCTGGTACCGGTGGTGGACGGGGCGTCGCTCCAGGACGGGCCGCTGGCTGTACGCGCATCATTCCGCGTTCGAGCCGGAGCACGCCGCGCGCAGGATCACTGCTCGATATGCCGAACTCCACCGAGCGCCAAGCATCGTGACCGTAGGTGTGTCATGACGGTTGGTGAAGGCTGCCTGAGCCCGCACATCCCCATGGCCCAGCGTGACCACGTCCAGCTCACGTGGCTGAAACCGTGTGCGGCCGTGGATCGCCTCCGCGTCGTGGCGTGGACGTGCGCCTGCCGGGCGGTGTTCTACGAGTTGTGCGAGGGCGGCGGTCAGACACTCATCCGCCGTACCCTGCAGGCCGAAACCGGGGACGTGGTTCACGAGACCCACCAATGCTCGATCGTTGAAGCTCGCACGCTCTGGACCGCACTGCTGTCAGGCCGAGCCCGATAGACGGGCACGGCGGCTGGGATGACTCCGGGCGCCGTCCCGTCGCCGTGCCGCACCCCGTGGTCGTCGCATCCCACGGCCACTCTGCCCCGCCCCCGATAGCTGCCCGATTGTGTGTCCCGCCCGAGGTGTCAACTCCGTCTTCGGACGCCCTGCCCTGTGGCGTTCCACGCGGCCCACATCCCATGCCGCACAGACGGAGTTGACGCCGACCGAGGGACACGAACAATGCGGTATCGGGGGCGGGGTACGGACCTCAGCCCGCGAACCATGCGTGATGAGAGTGGAGCGGCCGGCGCCCATGCGAAGCACCCCGCAGGGCCGCGAAGCGGTGGGGGCCGGCGGCGGAACGGCCATCGTTCGCTGCACCGCCGTGGAGCGGAGGCGGCGCGCGCCGGGACCGAGCTCCGCCCCGTCCTCCTGGAAGGCGCGGAGGCCATGGACCTGATCTTCCCCGGCGAGAACCGGGAAGCATAGTCACTCAGAAGATCAAAAAGGCCACTTCCGATCTACGGAAATGGCCTTCGAGCTGGGTGGGGCTACCAGGACTTGAACCTGGGACCTCTTCCTTATCAGGGAAGCGCTCTAACCGTCTGAGCTATAGCCCCGCGCACACCGCACCGTATCGCATCGGCTGAACCAACGCGACCCGGTTGTTCGGTCGAAGAAAGCTTACCGTGTCTTCGCCCCTGCTCGCGCCGCCCCCGGCGTCGGGTGCGGCGCGAGCGGCGGGTCATTCGGCTTCGCTGAAGGTCACCTCGACGCCACCCACCAAGTCGGAGGCGATGTTGTAGATGACCGCCCCCAGTGTGGACAGGGCCGTGATCAGGACGACGTTCACCGCGCCGATCAGGGCCGTGTAGCCGAGGATGCGGACGGGTTCGAACCAGGAGGCGATGTCGATCGGGATCGAGTTCTGCCCTCCTTCGCCCTTGCCGAGCTGGTTGACGAGGTCCACCAGCGAGTCGAACACGCCCAGGGCGGACAGCACGCCGTACAGGACGGCCACCGCCACGAAGAGCACCACGAAGCAGACGAGCGACACCACGAAGCTGAACTTCATGGCCGACCACGGTTCGACACGACGCAGCACAAGATGGGCCTTGCGGGGGAGACGCCCCCCGCCCCCACCTGAAGACTTCTTCTTATTGGGAATCTCAACGGCAGGCGGAGCTTCGGACGTGAGAGACGGGCGGACGTGGATCGCCGTCTCGTTGCCCTCCTGCTCCTCCCTGGCCTGGCCGGGACCCGGCGGGGCCGGTTTTCCCTCGTCAGCCGGGCCGAATATCTCAGGCTCGCCGGGCTTGTTCGGCTGCTGCCCGTTCTCCCGACCCGCCTTGGTCCTCGCGGGGCCACCCTGGGCGCTCATGAGTTACTCTCCTCCCCCGTCTTCCTCATTCTCAACCGAGCTGTCCATCGACTCGGCGTTGCGGGCGAGGGCCACCACACTGTCGCCTTCAGCGAGGTTCATCAATCGCACTCCCATGGTCTGGCGGCCGGACTGCTTGATCTCGCCGGCACTCGTCCGGATCACCCCGCCAGCGGACGTGATCGCGAAAACCTCGTCCTCCGGGTTGACCATGACGGCTCCGACCAGCTTGCCACGGGAACTTACGATTTTCGCAGTCAGCACACCCTTACCGCCGCGTCCTTGGACTGGATACTGCTCCACTGGCGTCCGTTTTGCGTACCCGGCCTTCGTGGCGATAAGCACATCTTGACCGTCGCCCATCCGATTCATGGCGAGAAGTTCGTCGCCTTCGAGGAATCGCATGCCGATGACGCCGCTCGTGGCCCGGCCCATGGGCCGCAGCGCGTCGTCGGAGGCGGTGAAGCGGATGGACTGGGCTCCCTTGGAGACCAGCAGCAGGTCGTCCTCTTCAGAGACCAGCCTGGCGCCGATGACCTCGTCATCGTCGCGCAGGTTGATCGCGATCAGGCCGCCCGTCCTGGGCGAGTCGTACTCGGACAGGCGGGTCTTCTTCACCAGCCCGCTGCGGGTGGCGAGTACCAGATATGGCGCGACGTCGTAATCGCGCAGATCGAGAACTTCCATGACTGTTTCGTCGGGCTGCATCGCCAAAAGGTTCGCGAGATGCATACCGCGAGCGTCGCGCCCGGAGTCGGGAAGCTCGTACGCCTTTACCCGGTACACCCGGCCCTTGTTCGTGAAGAACAGCAGCCAGTGGTGGGTGGTGGTGACGAAGAAGTGGTCGACGATGTCGTCCTGGCGCAGCTGGGCGCCGCGCACGCCCTTTCCGCCGCGCTTCTGCGCCCGGTAAAGGTCGGTACGGGTGCGCTTGGCGTATCCGCCCCGGGTGATGGTGACGACGATCTCGTCCTCGGCGATGAGGTCCTCGATCGACATGTCACCGTCGTAGGCGATGATCTCGGTGCGCCGCTCGTCGCCGAACTTGCCGACGAGCTCGGCCAGCTCGTCGTTGACGATCTCGCGCTGGCGGGCCTCGCTGGCGAGGATCGAGTTGTACTCGGCGATCTGCGCCATCAGCTGGTCGTACTCGTCCTGGATGGCCTGGCGCTCCAGGGCGGCGAGCTTGCGCAGCTGCATGTCGAGGATGGCCTGCGCCTGGATCTCGTCGATCTCCAGCAGCGACATCAGGCCCTGCTGGGCGTGCGACGCGGACTCGGAGGCGCGGATCAGCGCGATGACCTCGTCGAGCCGCTCAAGGGCCTTCAGCAGGCCGCGCAGGATGTGCGCCCGCTCCTCGGCCTTGCGCAGCAGGTAGCGCGTCCGGCGGACGATGACCTCGATCTGGTGGGCCACGTAGTACCGGATGAACTGGTCGAGCCTGAGCGTGCGCGGCACGCCGTCGACCAGCGCCAGCATGTTGGCGCCGAAGGTGTCCTGGAGCTGGGTGTGCTTGTACAGGTTGTTCAGCACGACCTTGGCGACGGCGTCGCGCTTGAGCACGATCACCAGCCGCTGCCCGACGCGCGAGGAGCTCTCGTCGCGGACGTCGGCGATGCCGGTCAGCTTGCCCTCGCGGACCAGTTCGGCGATCTTCAGGGCCAGGTTGTCGGGGTTGACCTGGTACGGCAGCTCGGTGACGACGAGCGCCTGCCGCCCCTTGTCCTCCTCGACCTCGACGACGGCGCGCATGGTGATCGAGCCGCGCCCGGTGCGGTAGGCGTCCTCGATGCCGCGGCGGCCGACGATCAGCGCCCTGGTCGGGAAGTCGGGCCCCTTGACCAGCCGGATCGACGCCTCCAGCAGCTCCTCGTCGGTGGCCTCCGGGTTCTCCAGGCACCACTTGACGGCCGCGCCGACCTCGCGCAGGTTGTGCGGCGGGATGTTGGTGGCCATGCCGACCGCGATGCCGCCGGAGCCGTTGACCAGCAGCTGCGGGAAGCGCGCCGGCAGGACGTCGGGCTCCTGCGACTTGCCGTCGTAGTTCGGACGGAAGTCGACGGTGTCCTTGTCGATGTCGCGCAGCATCTCCATGGCGATGGGCGCGAGCTTGCACTCGGTGTACCGCATCGCCGCGGCCGGGTCGTTGCCCGGCGAGCCGAAGTTGCCCTGCCCGTCGACCAGTGGGTATCGCAGCGACCAGTCCTGCGCCAGGCGCACCAGCGCGTCGTAGATGGAGGTGTCGCCGTGCGGGTGGTAGGTGCCCATCACGTCACCGACGACGCGCGCGCACTTGAAGTAGCCGCGGTCGGGACGGTACCCACCGTCGTACATGGCGTAGAGCACCCGGCGGTGCACCGGCTTGAGACCGTCGCGGACGTCCGGCAGCGCCCTGGACACGATGACGGACATCGCGTAGTCCATGTAGCTGCGCTGCATCTCGGACTGGATGTCCACAGGCTCGATGCGCTCAGCCGGGGGAGTGGTGTTCACTTCCGTCACAGGTAGTCCTTCTTTGTGATTCGGCCGGCCACTAGACGTCGAGGAAGCGGACGTCGCGCGCGTTGCGGATGATGAAGTCGCGCCGGGCCTCGACGTCCTCCCCCATCAGCACGCTGAACAGGTCGTCGGCCTGAGCCGCGTCGTCCAGCGTGACCAGGCGCAGCAGCCGCGTCTCGGGGTTCATGGTGGTCTCCCAGAGCTGGCCCGCGTTCATCTCGCCCAGACCCTTGAACCGCTGGACGTTGTCGCGGGGCCGCGGGTCGGGCTTGCCCGCGTCGATGCCCGCCTGGATGACGGCGTCGCGCTCGGCGTCGGAGTAGGCGTAGGACGCGTCCTCGCCCTTCCGGTCCCACTTGATCTTGTAGAGCGGCGGGCAGGACAGGTAGACGTGCCCGGCCTCGATCAGCGGCCGCATGAACCTGAACAGCAGCGTCAGCAGCAGGGTGTTGATGTGCTGGCCGTCGACGTCGGCGTCGGCCATCAGGATCACCTTGTGGTAGCGCAGCTTGGCGATGTCGAACTCGTCGTGGACGCCGGTGCCGAGCGCCGTGATCAGCGCCTGGACCTCGTTGTTCTTGAGGACCTTGTCGATCCGCGCCTTCTCCACGTTGAGGATCTTGCCGCGGATCGGCAGGATCGCCTGGAAGCGCGAGTCGCGGCCGCCCTTGGCCGAGCCGCCGGCCGAGTCGCCCTCGACGATGAACAGCTCGCACTTCTCCGGGTCGTTCCACTGGCAGTCGGCCAGCTTGCCGGGAAGCCCGCTGCCCGCTTCGAGCAGCGACTTGCGCCTGGTCAGGTCGCGCGCCTGGCGGGCCGCGATGCGGGCGCGGGACGCCTGCAGCGACTTGTTGATGATGTCCTTGGCCTCGCCGGGGTTGCGCTCGAACCAGTCGCGCAGGTGGTCGTTGCAGGCCTTCTGGACGAACGACTTGGCCTCGGTGTTGCCCAGCTTGGTCTTGGTCTGGCCCTCGAACTGCGGGTCGGACAGCTTCACCGAGATGATCGCGGTCAGGCCCTCGCGGACGTCCTCACCGGAGAGGTTGTCGTCCTTGCCCTCCTTGAGGAACTTCTGCTCGCGCGCGTACCTGTTGACGATGGACGTCAGCGCGGCGCGGAAGCCCTCCTCGTGGGTGCCGCCCTCGGCGGTGTTGATCGTGTTGGCGAAGGTGTACACCGAC
Source organism: Nonomuraea sp. NPDC005983 (assembly GCF_040614375.1). Taxonomy (NCBI): domain Bacteria; kingdom Bacillati; phylum Actinomycetota; class Actinomycetes; order Streptosporangiales; family Streptosporangiaceae; genus Nonomuraea; species Nonomuraea sp. NPDC005983. The sequence continues at coordinate 157,400 of NZ_JBEXUP010000002.1, read as the reverse complement.
TCCGAGTAGGAGTTGTTCCACTGCATCGCGATCTCCACCGCGATGCCGTCGCCCTCCTCCTCGAAGGAGATGACCGACGCGTGCGCCGCCTCCTTCTTGGCGTTGAGGTGCTGGACGAAGTCGGCCAGACCGCCCTCGTAGTGGTACTCGACCCCGCGCGGCTCGCCGTTGACGTGGTCGGGACGCTCGTCGGCGAGCGTGATCGTCAGGCCCTTGTTGAGGAAGGCCATCTCCTGGAAGCGACGGGAGAGGGTCTCGTAGTTCCAGTTGGTGGTCTCGAAGATCTCGGGGTCGGGCCAGAACGTGATCGTGGTGCCGGTCTCGTCGGTCTCCTCGCCCTTGGCCAGCGGGGCCTGCGGCTTGGCGTTGACGAGGCGCAGCCGCCAGAAATGGCCGTTCTGCTTGACCTCGACGTCCATGGCTGTGGACAACGCGTTGACGACGGCGGAGCCGACGCCGTGCAGGCCACCGGAGACCGCGTAGGACTGGCTGTCGAACTTGCCGCCCGCGTGCAGGGTGGTCAGCACGACCTCGACCGCCGAGCGCTTCTCCACAGGGTGGATGCCCGTGGGGATGCCGCGGCCGTTGTCGACCACGCGCACGCCGTTGTCGGCCATGAGAGTGATGTCGATCCTGTCGGCGTAACCCGCCAGAGCCTCGTCGACCGCGTTGTCTACGATCTCGTAGACGAGGTGGTGCAGGCCGCGCTCACCGGTCGACCCGATATACATACCCGGGCGCTTGCGAACCGCCTCAAGCCCTTCGAGTACGGTGATTGAGCTAGCGTCGTAGGACAACTGCGAAATCCTCCTGCCGCGGACACGCGGCGGGGGAGAAGCCAAACTGCTCGTTGCCCCTGCCGTGCCCGTCACCGTCGTGAGTGCCCCGATGCGCGGTCACCCAGGGGAGTCGGCTTGGTGCCGGGGTGACACGCAAGCGGACGTGTCCGGAATCCGCTTTCATTCTACCGGCTCCGGAGCCCGAAGGTGGCAATGAACGCGCCTGTAATGCTCTCTAGCTCGTTTTGCCCCCCAGGCGAGCATCCCCCCTCTCGAACGGGGGGTCATCGCGTCAGGGGCTATCTGATCGCCTGGCGCGACCTAGCCGTAGGTGTCTCCGGGGCCCCGGCTTCCGGTCACCCGCAACCCTCCGGACGGCCGCGGAGCGTTCTGCGGGCCCCTGACCTTCACCTTCGTGACCGTGCCGTCGCCGAGCTCCTCGTTGAGCCTGCGTACGAGGGTCCTGGCCAGCAGGCGCACCTGGGTCGCCCAGGCCGTGGAGTCGGCGACGACGAGCACCTCGCCGTCGTCGAACGACTCGGGTTTGGTGTGCGCGGCCAGGTCGGGGCCGACGATGTCGGGCCAGCGGCCGAACACCCCGCCGACGGCCGCCGACTGCTCCCAGCCCCGGTCGGCCAGCAGGTCGAGAATGGCGCGTCCGAAAAGCTGGGGATCGCCGGACGCCCTGCGCGGCCCCGCGGCCCTGCGCCTCGGCTCGCGGCGGGGGAGCTGGCCGCGTTTGGCGGCGTCGGCCTTGGCCTGGGCGAGCTTCTCCCTCGCCATGGCGGCGCCCCTGGCCGCGGGGTTGTCGTCAACGGACACGGGTCACCTTCCCCTCTACGACGTCGTATCTGGCTCCGGTCAGTTCCTGTGGGATGTCGTCGGCCACGGCCGCGGTGATGAGCACCTGCTCGGCCGGTGCGACGATCTCGGCGAGGCGGCGCCTGCGCTGGCTGTCGAGCTCGGCGAAGACGTCGTCGAGGATCAGCACCGGATCGCCGCCGTCGGCCCTGAGAAGGTCGTAGGCGGCCAGGCGCAGCGCGAGCGCGAACGACCAGGACTCGCCGTGGCTGGCGTAGCCGCGGGCGGGCAGCTCGCCGAGGCCGAGGATCAGGTCGTCGCGGTGTGGACCGACGAGCGTGACCCCCCGCTCCAGCTCGGCCGAGCGGACCTCCAATAGCCGCTCACGCAGCCGCGCTTCAAGGGTTTTCCCCAAGTCTGTGGATAACGTCTGTGCATCGGAAGATCCGCGCTCACCGGCGACTTCGTCCTCCGCTTCATCCCCACCTGTGGACAACGTGCTGCGGTAGGCCAGCGTCGCGGGGGCGCTCGTGGGGGCGAGCGCGGCGTACGCTCCGGCGACCAGCGGGCGCAGCGCCTCGATGAGGTCGAGCCGGGCCTGAAGGAGCTCCGCACCGTGCCGGGCCAGATGGGCGTCCCAGACCTCCAGAGTGCTCAGGACGTCGCCGGCGCCCGCCGACGCGAAGCCGGAGTCACGCTCGGCCCGTCGGGCGCTCCTGGCGCCTCTCCGGGCCTGCGAGGCCGTACGCAGCAGCGCGCCGCGCTGCTTCAGCACCCGGTCGTAGTCGGCGCGCACGCCGGCGAATCTGGGAGCCCGCGAGACCAGCAGGTCGTCGAGGAACCGCCGCCGCTCCGACGGGTCGCCCTTGACCAGGGCCAGGTCTTCCGGCGCGAACAGGACCGTGCGCAGCAGGCCGACGACGTCGCGCGGCCTGGACATGGGGGAGCGGTTGAGCCGCGCCCGGTTGGCCCGCCCCGGGTTGATCTCCAGCTCGATCAGCGCCCGCCGCTCATCCCTGTGGACGGCGCAGCGCACGATCGCCCGGCTCGCTCCCTGCCGCACCAGCGGCGCGTCGGTGGACACCCGGTGGCTGGAGTGCGTCGCCACGTACCCGAGCGCCTCGACCAGGTTGGTCTTGCCCTGGCCGTTGGGCCCCACGAACGCCGTGACGCCCGGCTCCAGGCCGAGCTCCACGGACGCGTAGGACCGGAAGTCGGTCAGCGAGAGGTGGGCGACATGCACCCCACGAAGGTTAGTGGGCCACGCGCGCCGCTGGGGTCACCGGCTCACAGCCTGTGGAAAACCGTCACACGGCCTCGGCCGGCGGGACCACGTCGGCGCCCGGCGCGTCGGCCCCCTTCTCGGTGGAGCCCTCGGTCGCGGAGACCGCGTGCCCGCCGAACTGGTTGCGCAGCGCCGCGACCACCTTCATGGACGGCGAGTCGTCCTGGCGCGAGGCGAACCTGGCGAAGAGCGCGGCCGTGATCACCGGCAGCGGCACCGCGTGGTCGACCGCGGCCTGCACCGTCCACCTGCCCTCGCCGGAGTCCTGTGCGTAACCACGGAGCTTGTCGAGGTGCTCGTCGTCGTCGAGCGCCCGCACCATCAGGTCGAGCAGCCAGGAGCGGATCACGGTGCCCGTGCGCCAGCTCCTGAAGGAGCCCTTGACGTCGGTGACGATGTCGGACGCCTCGAGCAGCTCCCAGCCCTCCGCGAAGGCCTGCATCATGCCGTACTCGATGCCGTTGTGGACCATCTTCGCGAAGTGCCCGGCGCCGACCTCGCCCGCGTGGACGAAGCCGTCCTCGCCCGCGGGCTTGAGGGTCTCGAAGATCGGCATCAGGCGCCGGACGTAGACGTCGTCGCCGCCGCACATCAGCGCGTAGCCGTTCTCCAGGCCCCACACACCGCCGCTCACACCGCAGTCGACGAAGCCGATGCCCTTCGCGGCCAACTCCGCGGCATGCTTCTGGTCGTCCACATAGTGGGAGTTGCCGCCGTCGACCACCAGGTCGCCCTCGGACAGCATCTCGCCGAGCTGGTCGACCGTCTGCTGGGTGGGCTTGCCGGCGGGAACCATGACCCAGACCACCCGAGGCGCCTGCAACCTGTCGACCAGCTCCCTGAGGCTGCCGACGTCGCTCACCTTCGGGTCGCGGTCGTACCCGATCACCTCATGACCGCCGCGGCGCAGCCGCTCGGCCATGTTGCCGCCCATCTTGCCCAGCCCGACCATGCCGATCTGCATGTTGGTTACCCCCTTGTACAGGCTTCCATCATCCCTGATGGCCGGATCAGCCCGACAAGCGGATCGGCATGATCAGGTAACGGTAGTCGGGAGTGCCCTCGCCGTCCACAGGCTTGCCGCCGGTGAGGATGGCGGGCTTCGTGGACGTGGTCATCTGCAGGCGGGCGACGTCGGAGTCGATCGCCCCCAGCCCTTCCAGCAGGAACTGGTGGTTGAAGGCGATGTTCATCTCCTCGCCCTCGTAATCCACCGGCAGCACCTCGACGGCCTGCGCTTCGTCGCCGCTGCCCGCCTCCAGGACGACCTCGCCGCTCCTGAACGCCAGCCGCACCGGCGTGTTGCGCTCGGCGACCAGGGCCACGCGCTTGACCGCCTCCACGAACGGGCCTGTGGACAGATCCGCGCGGGCGGAGAACTCGGTGGGGAGCAGCGAGCGGTACTTGGGGAACTCGGGGTCGAGCAGGCGGGTGGTGGTGCGCCTGCCGGCGCTGGAGAAGCCGATCATGCCCTCGCCGGTGCCGCCTGCGGCGCTGAGCGCGACCTCCACCTCGGCTCCGGTGGCACCGAGCGCCTTGGCGGCGTCGGCGAGCGTCTTGCCGGGGATCATCGCGACGGACGAGAAGTCGGGTTGGCCCGGCTGCCACTTCAGCTCTCGGACGGCCAGGCGGTAGCGGTCGGTCGCGGCGAGGGTCACGGTGTCGCCCTCGATCTCCATGCGGACGCCGGTGAGCATGGGGAGCGTGTCGTCGCGGCCCGCGGCGACGGCCACCTGGCCGACGGCGGAAGCGAAGACGTCTGCGCCGACGCGTCCGGCGGCCGGGGGCATGGCCGGGAGCGACGGGTAGTCCTCCACAGGCATGGTCAGCAGGGTGAACCGGGCGCTGCCGCACGTGACGACCGCCTTGGCGCCCTCCACGACGAAGTCCACAGGCTGTGCGGGAAGGGCGCGGGTGATCTCGGCGAGCAGCTTGCCCGAGACCAGGACGACGCCGGCCTCACCGGTGTGGAGTTCCAGCGTCACCTCGGCGGAGACCTCGTAGTCGAAGCCGGAGAGCTTGAGCTGCTGCTCCTCGGTGACCTCCAGCCGCATTCCGGCGAGGACGGGCACGGACGGGCGCGCTGGGAGGCTGCGTGCCGTCCATGCCACCGCCTCAGCGAGGACGTCTCGCTCGATTCGGAACATCACGGTGATCAGCCTCCTGGTTTCGTCGTTGCTTCAAGTGTTGCCTCTCCCGCACCTTGGATCCGGGAGAACCCCTCTATGGGTCTTGAGTTTCTTTGTAGGAGAGATAAGAGGTCATCACACTAGGGGGTGTGGATACTGTGGACAACCGGCGTTGGCGCTGGTCACTGGCCCTGTTTTCATCCACTGCCCATGTGGGTGACGCCTGGGGGTAACTCTGCCGCCTGGGGATGAAGGTTCGTTGCACACAGGCCGTCCCCAGATCTTGGTGCGTTCATCCACGAGTTATCCACTGGGTTTCCACCGGTTGTCCACCGGGTAAACGGCCTCTCGGAGCGGGCCCGAAAGAGTATGCACAGGCCGTCCCCAGGCTATCCACGAGTAGTCCCCAGGTTCTCCTCAGGATGTCCCCAGACTTATCCCCAACCTCTGTGCAGGAAATTTCGGGCCAAGAGGGGGCGTAAGGCCGCCGCGTTTGGACGTTTTCCCTGATCCACAGTGTTATCCACAGGGTGTGCATGACGCTCAAGATCCGCGAGATGTCTGCTTGATACGCATTGTCAGCTCGTTGACCTGGTTGTACATCGACCGACGCTCCGCGATGAGCGACCGGATCTTGCGCTCGGCGTGCATGACCGTCGTGTGGTCGCGACCACCGAACTGCTGCCCGATCTTCGGCAGCGACAGCTCGGTCAGCTCCCGCGCCAGATACATCGCGATCTGCCTGGCGTTGACCAGAGCCCTGCTGCGGGAGCTGCCGCACAGGTCGTCGATGCTGATGCCGAAGTACTCGGCCGTCTTCGCCATGATCGTGGCGATCGTGATCTCCGGCCCGGACTCCGAGGTGATCAGGTCCTTCAGCACCACCTCGGCCAGCTGGAGGTCCACACCCTGCCTGTTGAGGCTGGCGAACGCGGTGACCCGGATCAGCGCGCCCTCCAGCTCGCGGATGTTGGTGGAGATCCGGCTGGCGATGTACTCGAGCACCTCGGGCGGCGCTGCCAGGCCCTCCTGGATCGCCTTCTTCCTGAGGATCGCGATACGCGTCTCCAGCTCGGGCGGCTGGACGTCGGTGATCAGCCCCCACTCGAACCGGTTGCGCAGCCGGTCCTCCAGCGTGATGAGCTGCTTGGGCGCGCGGTCGCTGGAGATCACGATCTGCTTGTTGGCGTTGTGGAGCGTGTTGAAGGTGTGGAAGAACTCCTCCTGCGTCTGCTCCTTGCCCTCCAGGAACTGGATGTCGTCGACGAGCAGGATGTCGATCGCGCGGTAGCGGCCGCGGAAGCCGTCGGCCTTGTGGTCGCGGATGCTGTTGATGAAGTCGTTGGTGAACTCCTCCGAGCTCACGTACCTCACCCGTGCGCCGTCGTACAGGCTCTGCGCGTAGTGCCCGATCGCGTGCAGCAGGTGGGTCTTCCCCAGACCGGAGTCGCCGTAAATAAAGAGGGGGTTGTACGCCTTCGCGGGGGATTCAGCGACGGCCACGGCGGCGGCGTGCGCGAAACGGTTGCTGGCGCCGATGACGAATGTCTCAAATGTGTACTTTTGGTTGAGCCTGGCCGTTTCACTGGGCTTGCTGCTCTTCGCCTCCCACCTGTTCGGCGCCGGGTCCGGCGCTTTCTCCACAGTCGGCTGGCCCTGTTCAAAAGTGAACGTCGGCTGTGGATATTCAGTGGATACCTGGGGCGGCTCGGGCTGTGGAGAATAGAACTGCGGAGGCTCGGATGCCTGGTAGACCTGCGATTGCGGGGGCTGTGCAAAACGCGGCTGCGGCTCCTGGCTCTGGGGATAACTTTGAGCCACAGGCTGTTGATGAAGGTCCGGCATCGGCTGCTCGGGCGCCGTTGTGTCGATCATCACGGCCAGCCGCGTGGCCCGTCCGAGCTCCTGGGAGAGCGCGTGGGCGACGAGGGACTTGAGCTTGCCCTCGATCAGGTCCTTGAGGAAGTCGTTGGGGACGCCCAGCACGATCGTGTCGTTGGCCAGCGCGATCGGGCGGACCATGGAGAGCCAGGTGCGCTGCTGGATGGGCACGTTCTCGTTGAGAAAGTTGCCCAGAGCTCTCTCCCACACCGTGCCGAGTTCGACACCGTTCATGGTGCGGCTCCCCTCCTTCCTCTCGCGGCCCCCCGCGATAGTTATCCACATGGGCCCGCCGTCCTGGCGGCGTGCGGCCCCTTCGTCCACAACGTGGATTCCGCGCTGAGTACCCAGGGAGTCCACAGGAGATCCACAGGTTGTGCACAGCCCTGCAGCGGCTCTGGAAGGGCCGACAGTATCCCTGTGCACAGCAGGGTTCAAGGCGTTGTCCACAGCCTAGTGGCACCACGATGCACATACTGTGGACGCGACCACAGCGGTGGAAAACCCGCATGTGGATTAGTGGATAACCGGCTCATGTTCGCCGCCGGTTTGACCTGGGCCATGATTGGCCCGTAACGTACGACGGTCGGCTTGCCACGCGACGGCTATTTCGCGTGCCCTCGCTACAGTGGTAGGCCAGCCATGTGTGTAAGCGCCCTAGCGGCGCACCCTCAAGCCTGGAGCCCACCCGTGAGCAAGCGTACTTTCCAGCCGAACAACCGTCGCCGCGCGAAGACCCACGGCTTCCGGCTGCGGATGCGCACCCGGGCCGGTCGCGCCATCCTTGCCGCTCGTCGCCGTAAGGGCCGCGAGAAGCTGTCGGCCTGATCGTCCCGCGCCAGATAGTCCTGCCCGTCGGCGAGTCCTGCCGGCGGGCGATAGGCGTATAGCGGTGCTTTCCCGAGGATCCCGCATGCGGCGCGGGGATGAGTTCGCGTTGGCGATCAAGCGCGGTAAACGCGCGGGTCGCCCCACTCTGGTGGCGCATCTCAACATTTCCGGGGGTGCGGCGCCCCTGGTCGGCTTCGTGGTGAGCCGGGCAGTCGGGGGCGCGGTCGTCCGCAACAAGGTCAAACGGCGGCTCCGACACCTGATGCGAGACCGTCTCGACCGGCTCCCGCGAGGTAGCCTGCTTGTGGTACGCGCCAATCCACCGGCCGCGTCAGCGCGATATGAGTATCTTGCCGCCGAGCTTGACCAAGCGTTGGATCGACTGCTCAGGCGGCGCGAGTCCTCGATGGATGGACACAGATGACGGAGCAGCCGCAAGGGACGCTCCCGAGCCTCGCCGCTCGGGTGCTGATCGTCCCGATCCGGTTCTACCGGGCCTTCATCGGCCCGATGCTCGGTCCACGCTGCCGTTTCCACCCTTCGTGTAGTGCGTATGGGCTGGAGGCGCTGGCCGTACATGGAGCTTTGCGCGGCACATGGCTGACTGTCCGGCGCATCGGGCGGTGCCACCCATTCCATCCCGGAGGTATAGACCCGGTGCCCCCACGCCCGGTTCGGTCCCACGAAACGCAAGGGAGATAGCTCAGTGGAGCTGTCCTGGCTGAGCTGGCTCTACGAAGCCGTAGCCCACGTCATCATCTGGATCCATACCGGATACAGCGCGGTCCTCAACCCGGACAGCGGGCTGACCTGGGCTCTCACCATCATCACGCTGACCGTTTGCATGCGGCTCCTGATCTTCCCGCTGTTCCTCAAGCAGATGAGGTCCTCGCGGAAGATGCAGGAGCTCGCGCCCAAGGTGGCGGAGATCCGCAAGCGGTATAAGAACGACAAGCAGCGCATGAACCAGGAAGTCATGGCGCTGTACCAAGGAGCGGGCGCCAACCCGCTCGGAGGCTGCCTTCCGGTCGTCGCCCAGTTCCCGATCTTCATCTCGATGTTCACCGTGCTGCGCGCGATGGCCGACGGCCACGCCAAGTACGGCATGACCCAGGAACTCGTCGACAGCGCCAGGTCCGCGCACATCTTCGGTGCGCCGCTCCCCGCCAGCTTCTGGATGTCCGAGGCGCAGATCGCCAGCTTCGACGCGAGCGTACTGCAGACGAAGATCGTGCTTGGGATCTTCGTGGCGATCAGCTCGCTCACCACGTTCCTCACCGTCCGGCAGAGCGTCGGCCGCTCCATGGCCCAGATGCCGGACAACCCCATGGCGCAGCAGCAGAAGATCCTGATGTACATCTCTCCGCTGTTCGCCTTCTTCAGCCTGAACTTCCCCCTGGGGTTGATCCTCTACTGGGTCACCACCAACCTGTGGACGCTGGGGCAGCAGCACTGGTTCTACAGCCGGCACCCGATGCCGCAGTACGACGCCAAGGGCAACGTGATCCCGGTCGAGCCCAAGCCCGGCCTGATCGCCAAGCTCCGCAAGTCCGCTCCCGAAGAGCAGGCACCCCCGCCGCCTCCGGAGCCTAAGATCATCAGGCAGCAGCCCAGTCGCCAGTCACGCAGCAAGCGCACGGGCAGCAAGAAGTCGTGAACACGAAGGAGAGGCCGGCCATGACCGACGAGGCCGAGCAGGAGAAGACTCCTGACCTCAACGCGCTCGAGCAGGAAGGCGAGATCGCTGCCGACTACGTCGAGGGCCTTCTCGACATCGCCGACATCGACGGCGACATCGACATGGACGTCGAGGGCGACCGTGCGATGGTCTCCGTTGTCGGGGTCAAGGGCAACGAGCTGGTCGGCCCTGGGGGCGAGGTCCTCGAGGCGCTGCAGGAGTTGACGCGCCTCGCCGTCCACAGGCAGACGGGGGAGCGGTCGCGGCTGATGCTGGACGTCGCCGGCTACCGCGAACGCCGGCGCGCGGAGCTGACCAAGCTCGGCACCGAGATCTCGAACCAGGTCAAGGAGCGGGGCGAGCCCAAGTCGCTCCAGCCCATGACGCCGTTCGAGCGCAAGATCGTCCATGACGCGGTGGCGGCGGCAGGCCTCCGCAGCGAGTCGGAAGGCGAGGAGCCCAACCGCTACGTGGTGGTCCTCCCCGCCTGACCTGATCGCTTTCCCGCGCGACCGATCGGCCGCCGACTCCGCCTCACCCGAGGTGGATCGGCGGCCGTTCCACTTCCCCCGGCAACGAGCCCTGTCTGCCAGCCCTCGCGCCCGCTCTCCGCGCACGCCCGCCGTCCGCTTCTGCGGCGCCGTGTTGGGGCGGCGCTTCGCGCCTCGAGGTCTTTTGGTACGGCATGCATGGGTCACCCGGCCCGCCGCGGCCGTCGCGTTCCCCGTGACGCCGTTGCGGGGGAGCCATGGGGCATCGAGAGGTGGCGACTCTGTGATGCGATAGCGAGGCCGCTCCGGGGAATGAGGATGTTTCGACCGGACCACTTCGTACCGCAACGCATGCCCGATATAGCGTGCTCGTCAGTTCCCACTTGGGGCGGCCCGTTAGTCTTTTCACAGTGATCGCACACTTAGCCTTGGGTTTGACAGTGAACCTGACCCGACCCCCGAGACCACGCCCTCACCGGGCGAAACCCGCCAGCCCGTAACAGAACCCTAGAAAGGGCCACCATCCCGTGAGCGACGAGCTACCCGCTCCGCCGGACATTGCGCGAGACGTCTTCACCGGCGAAGCCTGGGATCGGGCGAAGGCATTCGCCGAGCTCCTGGCAGGCCCAGGGGTGGTTCGTGGGCTGCTCGGCCCGCGCGAGGTGCCGCGGATCTGGGACCGCCACCTGCTCAACTGCGCCGTCGTCGCGGAGGCCGTCCCTGAGAACGTGCGCCTGGTCGACATCGGCTCCGGAGCCGGGCTGCCCGGCCTGGTGCTCGCGATCGTCCGGGACGACATCACGGTTACGCTGCTGGAGCCGCTGCTTCGCCGTACCGTGTTCCTGGAGGAGTGCGTTGCGGCGCTCAAGCTCGACAACGTCGAGGTGCTGCGCGGGCGAGCGGAGGAACTGGCGGGAAAGCGTGAGTTCGACGTGGCCAGCGCCCGCGCCGTCGCGCCGCTCGACCGGTTGCTGAAGTGGGCCATGCCGCTCCTGCGTGAGGGTGGCGAGCTGATCGCCATGAAGGGGGAGCGCGCCGCTGAGGAGCTCGCCGAAGCGGAGCCGCAGTTGCGCGCGAGCGGAGCGACCACGGCTGAGCTTGTGACCGTCGGGCGCGGTAAGGTCGAGCCGCCTGCAACTTTGGTTCGGGTGGTAGCGGGCCGCGCGCCGGAGCGAGGTAGGCGGCGACGAAGGAGGTGACAGGCTGTGCCGATTGGGCCATGCGGGCTTGGCTGGCCGGACAGTCCTTCGTCCGAGAGTCCTGCTGGGGTTGGCTGGCCCGAAATGGGCGTGTCGCGACAGCAAATTCCCGGCACCACCATGCCGCTGGTTGAAAGGATGGCCATCGTGACCCAGACCCCCCTGAACCCCGGTGACTCCCCGTTGGTACGAGAGGCGCTCAGCTCAGTGGTTTCACGTGAAACATCTGCCACCCAGACGGCGGCGCAGTCGGACGAATCCTCCCGGCCGGGCAGCGGGGCCTGGCCTCGTCCGTCCAAGGGCAGAGTGATCGCGGTGGCGAACCAGAAGGGGGGTGTCGGCAAGACGACGACGTCGGTCAACATCGCGGCGGCGCTCTCCATGAACGGCCAGCGGGTCCTTGTCGTCGACCTCGACCCCCAGGGCAACGCTTCCACCGCGCTGGCGACCGAACACCGGGGCGATGTCCCGGATGTCTATCAAGTCCTTGTGGACGACCTCCCGTTGGCCGAGATCGTCAAGCAGGTGCCTGACATGCCCGGCCTTTACTGCGCTCCCGCCACGATCGACCTGGCGGGAGCCGAGATCGAGCTCGTCTCCCTGGTGGCCAGGGAAGCCCGCCTTCGCCGGGCCCTCGCGGCGTACGATGCGATCGACTTCGACTACATCATCATCGACTGCCCGCCCTCGCTGGGGCTGCTGACGGTCAATGCCCTGGTCGCCGCCGACGAGGTGATGATCCCGATCCAGTGCGAGTACTACGCCCTGGAAGGGCTGGGCCAGCTCCTCCGCAACGTGGACCTGATCAAGGCGCACCTGAACCCGACGCTGCGCCTCTCGACGATCGTCCTCACCATGTACGACGGCCGCACCCGCCTCGCCTCCCAGGTCGCGGACGAGGTCCGCGCGCACTTCGGCGAGACGGTCCTCAAGGCCGTCATCCCCCGGAGCGTCCGCCTGTCGGAGGCACCCAGCTACGGTCAGTCCGTCATGACGTACGACCCAGGTTCCAGCGGCGCGATGGCCTACATGGACGCCGCCCGCGAGATCGCTCACCGCGCCACCGTCTGACCGACCGCACCCCGTCATCCACAGGACTGTCTCGCGCCTGGGACCGCTGGTCTCGGCGGGGGGTTGGCATGTGCCGCTCGCGCCGGAAGCCATTTCCTGGGTCTGCCCAGGCATCCCTGAGGAGCCCGGCGGAAGCATCGGCTCGGCCGCTCCCATCGGTGGGCTGGCACAGGTATTCCAAAAGGACAGCGGAAGCGCCAGCTCAGCATTCCCGTCAGGAGGCCAGCACAGCCATCCCGAGCGGGGCGGTAGCACCGGCTCGGCATTGCTCGGGCGCGTCACCTGGGCTCGTCGTTATCCATAGCCGGCACCGAGCGTCGGTGGCCGGGGCTGGGTGCCCGGCTCGTGGCGTCCGTGATCCGCTGGCTGGTCGTGCGGGGAATCGATGTGCTCAGCGGTGGGCACGGCACGGAGCACCTGGGGGACGCGGCGCGCGCAACGGCGACTGGTCGCGAGGGTGGCGGCAGGGGAGATTGGTTTCCGTTGCTGGGCGGGTGATGGGCTCTGGGGGAGTTTGGTGGAAATCCGGTGGAGTCGCGTGTGGCGAGAGGGTACCCCGTCGCGTTCACGACGGTAACCTCTCCTGGAGTGACCGGAATCGGCCGGGTGGTGAGGAGACGCAGTGAGTCAGCAGCGGCGGGGATTGGGCAAGGGGCTCGGGGCGCTCATCCCGACCGGTCCCATCGTTGACGGCGCGGGGGCGGTGGCCAACGGCAGCGGGTCAACGGGGGAGACCGAGCTCAAGCCGATCGCTGGGGCGTACTTCAAGGAGGTCACCCTCACCACGATCGTGCCCAACCCTCGGCAGCCGCGTGACGTGTTCGACGAGGAGCGGCTGCACGAATTGGCTGCGTCCATCCGTGAGGTCGGGCTGCTACAGCCGATCGTGGTGCGGCCGGTTGGTGGCGGGCAGTACGAGCTGATCATGGGGGAGCGGCGGTGGCGGGCCAGCAAGCTGGCCGGGCTGGAACAGGTCCCCGCGATCGTCCGCAACACACAGGACGACGAGCTGCTCCGCGACGCGTTGATCGAGAACCTTCAGCGGGAACAGCTCAACGCGTTGGAAGAGGCCGCGGCGTACCAGCAGTTGCTCGACGACTTCCAGGCCACTCACGAGCAGCTTGCGCAGAAGGTCGGGCGCTCACGGTCGCACATCACGAACACCCTGCGTCTGCTGAATCTGCCGCCAGAGGTTCAGACCAAGGTGGCTGCCGGCACGATCAGTGCCGGGCATGCGCGCGCTTTGCTCAGCCTCAGCGACCCGGACGAGCAGATCCAGTTGGCCAAGCGGATCGTGGCCGAGTTGCTGTCGGTGCGGGCGGTGGAAGAGATCGTGAGCCTCGGTAGCGCCAAGGCCGCCCCGAAGGCTCCGCGTGAGCGGCAGGCGAACAAGCCGATCGCCCCTGGCCTCACGCACCTCGCCGACCGGCTCTCCGACCACTTCGAGACCAAAGTGAAGGTCGACCTGGGTCGCCGAAAGGGGAGGATCGTCGTCGAGTTCGCGACGATCGACGACCTGGAGCGGATCATCGGCACCATGGCTCCGGAGGCTGTCCGCGCCATGCGTGACGCAGAGGACTGACGCTGTTTCACGTGAAACCATCGTGGCGCCCTCGTTCAGGGGGCGTTTCACGTGAAACAACGGCGCATGGAGAGCTGTAGCGACGGTTGTACTCCTCTCCCGTGCGCCCACCGAAACCGTCCCTGTGGGCGTTGCGGAGTCGAAGGTGCGGCACCCCAAGTGCTCAGGGCGTGCGGATCAGGCGCCATGCGAGGGCGGGCGGCTTGTGGGTAAGCGGCGTGTGGGGAGGCAGCGTCGGGTCCGTGGCGTGCGGTCAGCGCCGTCCGGGGCGCATGGCGTGCGAGCGAGCGGCGTGTGGGGCCGAGCGGCGTCCGGGAGCGAGCAGGGGCGAGTGGCGGTCGGGGTGGTGCTCGCGGTTGGGGTGCCCAACGCGATGGTGCTCTCGGATTAGGGAGTGCTTTACGCGGCCGCGTGCGGCAGTCGCGAAGGTGGAGTGGGGCGGGGGTGGCAGGCTCCACCTGCCGCCGCTTAGTTGGAGCCGACCGGTCGCGCCCTCGCGCAGAGGCTGGGAGTTCGACTTGGTTTCACGTGAAACAGCGAGACGTCGGCTCTCATCATCCGGCGAGACTCCGGATCCCTCCTCGGGGTGTCAATGCTGCACGCTCTGTTCGGCCAGTGCTGCACGCTCTGTTCGGCGTCCGCTGAAAGGCTGGATAGCCTGCCGCCACTGTTTCACGTGAAACAGCGTGCCGCTTCGTCGGCTGCTCCTGTGGTGCTGACCGTCACAACTGCAGCGCTCGCGTGCGATGTCCGATGCTGGGGTCGTAAGTCTTTGCCGGGGCGGCACGGAAGGCCGAGCTGGCATCCACACGCGAGTGAATCCCGATGAGCCCTTCCGGCCGCCGCACTAGCCGTCGTGCTAGCTCTCAGTCGCGGCGAGCTTTCTCTACCGTGAGCTCTCCCGCGAGGGGCGTCTCCGCTGCTCGCTCGCCGCGTCCGACAGCTGTCGCTGGACGCTCCACATGGGGGTTGTCAGGAAGTCGTTGAGGCGCGGATGTCCGCGAGGAAGTCGTCGATGTGAGTCTCCGTGGTGTCGAAGGCGGTCATCCAGCGGACCGTGCCGGTGGACTCGTCCCAGGGGTGGAAGAGGTAGCGCGACAGGAGCGTGCGCGTGGCTTCCGGCGGGAGGGTGGCGAAGACGGCGTTGGACTCCACCGGGTACGCCAGGCGCACGTCCGGGATGTCGGCCAAACCGGTCGCCAGGCGTTGGGCCATGGCGTTGGCGTGTCTGGCGTTCTGGAGCCAGAGGTCGTCCGTGAGGAGAGCGGAGAGTTGCGCGGAGATGAAGCGCATCTTCGAGGCGAGTTGGAGCGACTGGCGCCGCAGGAAGGGAACGGCGGTCGGCAGCGACGGGTCGAGGACCACCACCGCCTCCGCCGCGAGCGCCCCGTTCTTGGTGCCGCCGAAGCTGAACACGTCGACTCCCGCGTCCGTGGTGATGGCGGCGAGGGAGCAGTCGAGGTGCGCGGCGGCGTTGGCGAGCCTGGCGCCGTCGACGTGGAGGCGTAGGCCGGACGCGTGCGCGATCTCGGCCAGGGCGGCGATCTCGGCCGGGGTGTAGCAGGTGCCGAGCTCCGTGACCTGGGAGATGGAGACGACGGTGGGCTGCGGCTCGTGGTGCCGGCCGAGGACGTGCAGGCGGCTGGTGACGTCCTCAGGGCGGAGCTTGCCGTCCTGCGTCGGGACGGTGAGGAGTTTGACTCCGAGCAGCCGTTCCGCCGCGCCCGTCTCGTGGGTGGCGATGTGCGCGGTGTCGGGGCAGATGACGGCGTCGTAGCGGCCGAGCGTGAGGGCCAGCCCGACCATGTTGGCGCCTGCCCCGTTCAGCACCGCGAAGCCCTCCGCCGCGGGGCCGAACACGTCCTTGATCTGGTTTGAGAAGGTGGACGTCCAGCGGTCGTCACCGTAGGCGGGGGCGTCTCCTTGGTTGGCGGCCGTCATGGCCTCCATGACGGCCGGGTGGACGCCCGCGTGGTTGTCGCTGGCGAAGCTCTTGGGATAGTTGGGATCGATCAGCACCCCGCCAGGCTACTTACCCCGGGCGGCGGCGTTCTGAAGGAGGACGCGGCAGAGGTCGCCGAGGTCGCGCCCGGCGGCCTCGACCGCCATCGGGAGGAGCGAGGTCTCGGTCATGCCGGGCGCCACGTTCACCTCCAGGAAGTGCGGCTGGTCTGACGCGTCGACGATGAGGTCGGTGCGGGAGATGTCGCGCAGGCCGAGCGCGGTGTGCGCGGTGACCGCCATCTCCGCGCAGGCGGCCGCAGCCTGGGGGGAGAGGCGGGCGGGGGCGAAGAACTCGGTGTGCCCGGCGGTGTAGCGCGCGGCGTAGTCGTAGACGCCTTCGTCGGGGACGATCTCGACGGCCGGGAGCGCCGCCGGGCCGTCGCCGAGGTCCACCACGGAGACGGAGACCTCGACGCCTTCGACGTACCGCTCGATGAGCGCGGTGTCGCCGTAGGCGAAGCAGCCGACCATGGCGGCGGGCAGCTCTTCGGCGGTGCGCACGATGGACGCGCCCAGCGCGGAGCCGCCACGGGAGGGCTTGACGAAGAGGGGGAGGCCGAGGTGCTCCACGATGCGGCCGAGGACGACCGTGGCGCCCAGGTCGTGGAAGGTCTCCTTGGGCAGCGTGACCGACTCGGGAGTGCGCAGCCCGACGCCGCGGACGACCGCTTTGGCGGTGGGCTTGTCGAACGCGACCCGGCAGGCGTCAGGGTCGGCGCCGACGTACGGAACGTTGAGCAGCTCCAGCACGGAACGGATCGCGCCGTCCTCGCCCGCGCCGCCGTGGAGCGTCACGAAGACCGCCTCGGGCGGGTCGGCGAGAATCGAGGGGACGAGCGAGGCGTCGGTGTCGCGCGCCTCGACGTCGACGCCGGCCGCGCGCAGCACCTCGCTCACCCGGCGGCCTGAGCGCAGGGACACCTCCCGCTCGTACGAGAGGCCACCGGCCAGCACGAGCACGTGGCCCAGATCGCTCATCACAACTCCTCCGCTGATGGCACGCCGCACCACCGTACCGGCGCTGGGGCGGAGTGGCCGCCCTGCGGCCGTCCAACCGTACCGGTGTCGGGGACGGGGGTGTCCGCGCGGGGAGCGAGCCCCCGCGATGGTCGTCCCACCGTACCGATGCCGGAACCGGCCGGCATCCCGAGGGGGGCCGGCCGGTGGGCGGAGGTCAGGCCAGGTCCGGGCCCGGGGTGTCGATGCCGTTGTGACCGCGGGCCGAGGCGGTGCCGAACGTGTCGCGGAGCTGCATCTCCTGCTCGATCACTCCGGCGAGCCGTCGTACGCCTTCGCGGATGCGGTCGGGCTCGGGGAAGCAGAACGACAGCCGCATCTGACGTGAGCCGCTGCCGTCGGAGAAGAAGCCGGTGCCCGGTACGAACGCGACCCGTTCGGCCACGGCGCGCGGCAGGATCGCCTTCGAGTCGAGCCCCTCGGGCAGCGTGACCCAGACGAAGAAGCCGCCCGCGGGTTTGGTCCAGGTGACCTCCGGGGGCATGAGCGCGTCCAGGGCTTCGAGGAGGGCGTCGCGGCGCTCGCGGTAGAGCTCCTTGAAGGACTTGATCTGCTCGCGCCACGGCTGCGTCGCCAGGTACTGCCCGACGGCGAGCTGGGTGAACGACGAGTGCGACAGCACGGCCGACTCCATGGCGAGCACGAGCTTGTCGCGGATGGCGTGCGGTGCGAGCGCCCAGCCGACCCGGAACCCGGGGGCGAGCGTCTTGGAGAACGACCCGAGATAGACCACTCCGTCGGGGTTGTCGGCCCGGAGCGCGCGCATCGGCTCGGCGTCGAACCCGAGCAGCCCGTACGGGTTGTCCTCGATGATGAGGATTCCGGCCCGCTGGCAGATGTCGAGCACCTGCTGCCGCCGCGGCAGGTTCAGCGTGACTCCGGCCGGGTTGTGGAAGGTCGGGATCGTGTAGAGGAACTTGATCGGCGCTCCGGCGGTCTCCAGGGCGTAGATGGTCTGTGCCAGCGATTCGGGCACGATGCCCTGATCGTCCATGGCAATATGCACCACTTTGGCCTGGTAAGCGGCGAACGTGCCCAGGGCGCCGACGTACGAGGGACCCTCGGCGAGCACCACGTCGCCCGGGTCGATGAAGATGCGGGTGACCAGGTCGAGAGCCTGCTGCGAGCCCACCGTGACGACCACGTCGTCGGCCCCGGCCTCGATCCCCTCCAACTGCATGACGTCGCAGATCTGCTGGCGCAGGTGCGGGTCGCCCTGGCCGGAGCCGTACTGCAACGCGACCGGGCCGCGCCTGGTCACCAGGTCGGAGACCAGCTCGCCGACCATGTCGAGGGGGAGGGCCGTGACGTACGGCATGCCGCCGGCGAGCGAGACCACCTCGGGTCTCGACGCGACGGCGAAGAGAGCTCGGACCTCGGAGGCGACCATCCCGGTAGCTCGGGCGGCGTACCGGTCGACGTAGGCATCGATGCGCGACCCCTGGGGCGCGGGCGTTTGACCGTGATCGAGCTCTTCTGTCACGGTCCACCTCCTAGATGTCATATGAGCCGAAATACCAGATTACGCCAGTCCGACATGTCGCCTGTGAGAGGGCACGTCCGTCGTGGTGCCCGCTGGCTGCGTCATCACTGAGCTACGATGCCAGCAACGGACGCGGTTTTCGCGCGCTTTTCCGGTTCAACGATTGGGGCCGTAGTTGTCGCGTCGGCTGGTCAACATCACCCTGGACAACCTGGACGATCTGCCTCGCCGCTGCCGGCGGTGCGTGTTCTGGGAGCTCGACCCTGTCAGCGGGGAGCGGGCCGTCGTGTCGGGTGACCCCGGGCTGGAGAAGGAGGCCTGGCTCTCCGGCACGCTGCTCGAATGGGGCAGCTGCGGAAAGATCGCCTATGTCGACGGGGTGCCCGCCGGATTCGTCATCTACAGCCCGCCCCTCTACTCGCCCCGCTCGGTGGCCTTCCCCACCTCGCCGGTGAGCGCCGACGCGGTCCTGCTGATGACCGCGCACATCATCCCCGAGTTCTCGGGTGGCGGCCTGGGCCGGATGCTCATCCAGGGCGTGGCCAAGGATCTGACGCGGCGCGGGGTGAAGGCCATCGAGGCGTTCGGCGACCTGAAGTGGGAGGAGCCGAGTTGCGTCGTCCCGGCCGAATACCTGCTTTCGGTCGGCTTCAAGACGGTCCGGCCGCACCTGCGCTTCCCGCGCCTGCGGCTGGAGCTGAAGACCGCCATCTCGTGGCGTGAGGACGTCGAGGTGGCCTTGGAACGGCTGCTCGGCTCCATGAGCCCGGAAAGGGCCCTTCGGCCCGTCTAGCCGCCTTTGAGGGCCGTACGCGAAGAGCCCCCCGCGAAGCGCGAGGGGCTCTCGGACGAGGACGGGCTAGATGATGCCGTCGAGCTCGCGCAGCAGCATGGCCTTCGGCTTGGCGCCGATGATCTGCTTCACGACCTCTCCGCCCTTGTAGACGTTCATCGTCGGGATCTGGAGCACGCCGTAGTCACGCGGGACGTTCGGGTTCTCGTCGATGTTGAGCTTGACGATCTCCAGCTTGTCGCCGTGCTCGTTGGCGATCTCCTCCAGGATCGGAGCCACCTGACGGCACGGGCCGCACCACTCGGCCCAGAAGTCGACCAGCACGGGCTTGTCGCTCTTGAGGACCTCGGCCTCGAACGTGGCGTCGGTTACTGCCTTCACGGTGAGCTCCTTACTTCTCGTTGTTGGCGAGCCAGCGCTCGGAGTCGAGCGACGCCGCGCAGCCGGTGCCGGCCGCGGTGATGGCCTGGCGGTAGGTGTGGTCGACGACGTCACCAGCGGCGAACACGCCGTCGATGTTGGTGGCGGTGGTCGGCGCCGCCACCTTGATGTAGCCCTCGTCGTCGAGGTCGATCTGGCCCTTGACCAGATCGGTGCGCGGGTCGTGGCCGATCGCCAGGAACAGCGCGTCGGCGGCCAGCTCGCACTCCTCGCCGGTCTTGACGTTGCGCAGCTTGACGGCCTCGACCTTCTTCTCGCCCAGGACGTCGACGACCTCGGAGTCCCAGACGAAGCGGATCTTCTCGTTCGCGAACGCCCGCTCCTGCATGATCTTGCTGGCGCGCAGCTGGTCACGCCGGTGCACGACGGTGACCATGCGGCCGAAGCGGGTCAGGAAGGTGGCCTCCTCCATCGCGGTGTCGCCACCGCCCACGACCACGATGTCCTTGTTGCGGAAGAAGAACCCGTCGCAGGTGGCACACCAGGACACGCCGTGGCCGGACAGCCGCTTCTCGTTCTCCAGGCCGAGCTCGCGGTAGCCGGAGCCCATCGCCAGGATGACGGACTTCGCGTAGTAGGTGCCGCTGTGCGTCTTGACGACCTTGGGGTTGGCCTCCAGGTCGACCTCGATCACGTCGTCGGCCACCAGCTCCGCGCCGAACCGCTCCGCCTGCTTGCGCAGGTTGTCCATCAGGTCGGGGCCCATGATGCCGTCGGGGAACCCCGGGAAGTTCTCCACGTCGGTGGTGTTCATCAGCGCGCCACCGGCGGTGACGGACCCCTCGAAGATCAGCGGCTTGAGTTCGGCGCGCGCGGAGTAGACGGCCGCGGTGTACCCAGCGGGGCCGGACCCGATGATGATCACGTTACGGACGTCGCTCAACGCGCTCACGCCTTCCTCGTCTGCTGTTGCCTGTCGCCTCAACAGATCCTAGGCCGCCCTGATTCCCGGCCTTCACCCACAGCGCCCCAGGAAACCGAAAGAGCCCGCCGAAGCGGGCTCTGACGTGCGGTTTTCGCGTGGAGCTACCAGCGGCCCAACGCGGGCCTGCGCAGGTTCTTGCAGTTGAAGGGGTCCACGACGTCGATGCGGAGTTTCTTGGCCTGCGTGTCCTTCCAGGAGGTCACGATGATGGCCTCCTGGCCGTTGTACTGGCCCTGGTCGACGGCGAACGTCTTCAGCTTGGACCGGTCGGCGACGCGGGTGACGCACTTGGCGACCTGGTCGACGTCCGGCGAGCCGCCCGCCATCGCAGGCGCGGGCGCGAGGAAGCCCGCCAGAGGCTGGCGCAGCTCCTGGTTGCTGTAGTTGTGACCGCTGTCGGTCAACGCGTACGGCCTGGCCGGAACCTCCTTCTTGGTCTGCGCCTTGCTCGGCGCCGCGGGTTGGGCGACCCGCTGGGCGCCCGCGCCGTCGCTGCCACCGCCGGCGAGCAGGCCGGTCGAGAGGGCCGCCGTGCCGACCACGGCCACCGCCGCGACCGCCGCCGCAGCCGCGGCGGGCATCGCCCACCTGCGCTGCCGCGCGGGACGCCGCCGGGCCGGGACGACCGTGCCGTCGTCGGACACCACCCCGAGGCGTACCGGCTCGGGGACCTCGACTGGCTGCCGCTCCCACGGGGAGTCCCGCATGAGCTCATCCCAGTCGGGTGTTTCCACGAGGCCGACACCTCCGCGCCGAGACTCGCTCTCGGCGGCAAGTGCCTTGTCGATGCGCAGTGCGACCCCCATCGGCATGGCCGGTGTGGAGGTCGCCGCGAGCACCTCGCGAACCGCTGCCAGGTCGGCCAGAAGCTCCCCACAGGGGTCACATACCGCGAGATGCTCGCGGACCTGGCGGGCCGTGCCAGCGTCCAGGAGACCTTCGGCCAGCTCGGCCAGGATCTCCAGATCGTAGTGCGTTTCACCCGTCACGAAGTTCTGCTCCCTTCGCGGATGAGACGCGACTGAGGTCTGATCGGTTCCGTAGATGCGAAAGAATTGGGGCAAGTTTCGCGCGCCCCCGCGCACACCGGCTTTTCACCGTCCCGCTGGGCACTTGGAGCACCTGAGCTGCGTCTTCGACCGAGTAGCCCATCATGTCGACGAGGACGAGAGCCGCTCGCTGATCGGTGGGCAGCAGTTTCAGCGCGGCCGAAACCTCCATCGAGACCTCGCGCTCGCCCGTCTGGTCGGGCAGCGGGGTCTCTCGCTCGGCGGCCTCGATGAGCTCGTCGTCGGCGACCGGCCTGACGGACTTCCTGCGCATCCGGTCGAGGCAGGCGTTGACGACGATGCGGTGGAGCCAGGTGGTGACGGCGGCCTCGCCGCGGAAGGTGCCGGCCTTGCGGTACGCGGACACGAAGGCGTCCTGCACGGCGTCGGCCGCCTCGTCGGGGTCGCCCAGCGTGCGCAGAGCGACCGCCCACATGCGGTCACGGTGCCTTTTGACGATTTCGCTGAAGGCGCGTGGGTCCCCGTTGATGTGCGCAGCCAGCAGTTCGGCGTCGCTGACCGCGGGCCGTTCCGCTTCTGAGGGAGTATCGGGTGGGGAGTTCACAAGAGAGTTTCCTGATTATGCCGATCCTGGGGAATGCACCACTACCTCATAGATGGTGCCATGAAACCCGCCAGCATCTGCCGGAAGACGCGTAAACCAGATCAAAACGTACTGACCGGTTGCGGGTTGATCCGGGGTAAAGGTGACCTTGCCTGCCGCGTCCTTCTGGCGGGCGACCGTCTTCAGCGAGCCGAGCTCGGGCTTGTCGCCGACCTTCAGCTCCACGTTCGCGCCCGGCGCCTGCGCCAGCGTCGCCACCACATCACTCACCTGGACGGACTTGCCCATGTCGAGCAGCAGACCGACACCGGGCTTCAGATTGCCCAGCTCGGCGCTGGTGTACGCCTCCGTCTTCCACAGCGTGCTCGGCTGCCCGTCGATCGCCAGCGGCGCCATCTCGGGCTTCTCCTTGCCGTCGCCGAGCGGGTCGAACCCGGTCGCCTTGGACGGCTTCACGACCTGAACCGCCACCGGGGCCGAGGTCGAGGGCTTGGGAGAGGACGACGCCTGCTCAGGCGTGCCCGGATTGCCGAGGCTGCGGCCGACCGTCCAGGCGCCGACGCCGACGGCGGCGATGACGAGCAGCACGACCACCGTCATCAGCACCCGGTTCAGCGTGCCGCTGCTCGGCCGCGGCTGCTGCACCGTCAGAGACTGGATCGGCCGTGCGGGACGCTGCTCGGTGTCGGGCCCCTCGGCGTGCGAGACCG
Organism: Nonomuraea sp. NPDC005983; assembly: GCF_040614375.1. Lineage (NCBI taxonomy): Bacteria > Bacillati > Actinomycetota > Actinomycetes > Streptosporangiales > Streptosporangiaceae > Nonomuraea > Nonomuraea sp. NPDC005983. The sequence continues at coordinate 134,686 of NZ_JBEXUP010000002.1, read as the reverse complement.
AGGGCGTCACCGCCGGCGCGGACGGGTACGCGATCGGGATGGGCATCGGCCTGGCCACGTCGGCGAGCGACTCGGCCACCTCGGCCGCGCTCGACAGCGCGCCCTGCCCCTTGCGGGACTCAGGCAGGCAGGCCCGGACCGTGACCGTCTCCAAGTAGCCGGGCACGCCCGCGGTCACCTGGCGCGGCGTGCAGAAATGCCCGTCGATCGTCGGTGCGGCGGGCAGCCCGCCCTCTTCCTCGTCGCCGGGCCAGTGGCCGGTCAGGCCCGCGTAGAGCAGGCGGCCGAGCCCCTCGGCGTCCTCCAGGTCCGGTTGGTCGGTGGTGAGCCCGGACAGCGCGGCGTCGACCGCCACGCCGAGCACCTTCACCGTGTTGCCGGTCGTCCAGACCAGGTGGGCGGGGCGCAGGCACAGGTGGTAGAGGTTCGACTCGGCCGCGTGCGCGAGGGCCTCGGCCGCCTCGGCGACCAGCCCGGCCGCGCGCTCGGGCTCCATCGGGCCGGCGGCGAGCAGGTCGGTCAGCGTGTCGCCGGTGACCCACTCGCTCACCACGTAGGAGTGGTCGTCGTCCTCGGCGGCGTCGAAGACCTGCGTCAGCCGCGGGTCGGTGAGCCGGCTGGCGGCGCGGGCGGCGGTGACGACCTCGTGGACGCGCGGGAAGTCCGGACCGAAGGTGTGCACGGCGACGGGCCGGGCGAGGATCTCGTCGATGGCCTTCCACAACGTGGCGCCGTCAGACTCGCTCACCCGATCTTCCAGCCGGAAGCGCTCGGCGAGGCGGGTGCCAGGTTCGACCGCCGACGTGCTCACTGGCTCACTCCGCTCGGCCGATCGGGCGTGCTCATGACTCGTCTCACCTGCGTGGGAGTGCCCCACGAAGGCGTGTTATGCCGCGTGGATCCGCCCACGCCCCTCCTGCTTCCATTCGCGCGTGTCGGGCACCATGCTAGTGGCGGGGTGGTTCCGCCCGTGTTCTTTACCGGCCTACCCGCCTCGCAACCATCCCAACGATCGAGTTCACCTCCGGGATGCGCATCCGGTGGGCCACACCGAGATACAGCAGCCCGCCCAGCCCCCCGCCGACGGCCAGAGTGATCAGCGAGTTGACGAAGGTCAGCCCACCGAGCAGCTGCTGGACGCCCCAGACGGCGGCCAGCGCCACCACGGCCGTGGGCAGCGCCGCCAGGTACATCCTGGTCATGGACATGCCGATGGTCCAGCCCCCCAGGCCGTGGACCCGCCGGCTGGCCACCACCCAGGCGACCGCCGCCCCCAGCGCGTACGAGATCGCGTACGCGAAGGCCAGGCCCATGACCGTGTACTCGTACGGCAGCAGCACGTAGAAGGCGTACATGAGCAGCGCGTTGACGGCGGTGGTTCCGGCGCCCACGTACACGGGGGTGCGGGTGTCGCCGAAGCTGTAGAAGACGCGCAGCAGGAGCTGGAAGATCGAGAACGGCACCAGCGCGAGGCCATACACCTGCAGGACGTTGCCGATGTAGACGGCGGCCTCGAAGGGGACGACGCCGTGGTGGTAGAGCGGCACGGTGATGGCCGGGCCGAGCACCATCAGCATCAGCGACACCGGCACCATCACCGCGCTGATCAGCCGCACGCTCGACCCGAACTCCGCCCGCACGTCGTCGAGCCGGCCCTCGCCCACCGCGCGGCTCATCCGGGGCAGCATCGCGGTGATCACCGAGACGCCGATGACGCCGTAGGGGAGCTGGAAGAGCTGGAAGGCCAGCGTGTACGGGGTGATGCCGTGGCCGGAGACCGCCGCTCCGGCCGCGCTCGACAGGTTCGTGGTGAGCATGAAGCCGAGCTGGGTGATCACCACGTAGCCGATGGTCCAGACCCCGGCCCTGCCCATCTCGCCGAGCCGCGCGTTGCGCACGTCGAAGCGGGGGACGAAGGAGAAGCCGATCCGCTTGAGCGCGACGATGAGCACCACCGCCTGCGCCACGATGCCCGCCGTGGTGCCGAGGCCGAGCAGGGCCAGGTCGCCGTCGGTGATGCGGGAGATGTCGCTGCGCGCGTCACCCGCGACCACCACGTAGAACAGCATCACGACGATGACGACCAGGTTGTTGAGGACGGGCGCCCACATGGGTGCCGCGAACCGGTCGCGGGTGTTGAGTATCGCCCCGGCCACCGCGCCGACGCCGAAGAAGGCGAGCTGCGGCAGGATGAACCTGGCCAGCATCACCGCGACCTCGAACTTGCGGCTGCCGGGTGCCCAGTCGGTGGTGTACAGGTCGATGAGCAGCGGCGCGGCCAGCACGGCGAGGGCGGCCACGGCCACCAGCACGACCGTGGCCAGCGTCATCAGCCGCTGCTCGTAGGAGCGCCCGCCGTCGGGGTCGCTCTGCTGCGCCCGCACGATCATCGGCACCACCACGCTGCTGAGCACGCCGAGCAGCAGCAGGTCGAGGATGCTGTACGGGATCGCGTAGGCGGCGTTGTACGCGTCGCCCATGGCCATGGTGCCGATGGCGTACGCGAGCACCATCGTCCGCACGAAGCCGGTGGCCCTGGACACCAGGGTGCCCGCCGCCATGATGGCGCTGGCCCGCATCATGCGGCTCATACGGTCTCACTCTCTCGGGACTTGGCCCGCGCCAGCCGTCGCTGCGATCTGCGCCGGAGCACCCGGGTCACGACCGCGGCGAGCATGACCGTCAGCGCGCCTCCGACGATGACCAGGGCGACGCCGGTGTAGCCGGTGCTGCGGATCGTGAGCTTGCGGGGTTCGCCGTACGGTTTGTGGTCGACGGTGCTCAGCTGGACGGTCACCGTCGCGTCGCCGCTGGTCAACGCGGTCATCTCGACCTGGACGGTGGCGCTCTGCTGGCTGAGGATCTTCTGCGGTTCCGTCTGGTCGAACTTGACGTGCAGCAGCTCGGGGTTGTCGGACTTCACGTCGATGAACACGTAGACCGGGTCGTCGAGCGTGTTCTTCACGCTGATGGGCACCACGCCGTCGCGCCCGGCCAGGGTGCGCGGCTGGTCGGGGTCGGCGCCGGCGATCGAGATGCCGTCTATCCGCTTGTCGACGGCCTCGTTGACCAGCTTGGTCGCGGCACGTCCGGTGCGGGTGGTGTTGCGCCAGCCCGACGAGGCGAGCCTGAGCACGGAGGCGTCGAAGTCGGACTCCTGCTGGCCGGTGATCGAGGCGGTGGCGTGCGCCTTCGCGGCGACCTCCTTGACCCGGCCGAGGTACTTCGCGCCGAGCTCGTCCTTGCGGTTCTCCTCGGTGTAGGTGAGGGGCGCCCGCGGTGTCGAGGTCTTGGTGGCCTTGAGGGAGCTGAGCGGGGTCAGCGTCAGCCAGGGCAGCCGGTCCGCGGTGTCGAGCAGGGTCTTGACCAGCTGCGGGTTCGGGTCCCAGCGGCGCGACGGGGCCACCACGAGCTGCCTGGGCGTCGTCTGGCCCGGCTCGGACGCGATCAGCGCGGTCTCGGCGATGAAGCGCTGCTTGCTGAGCACCGCCGACCCGGGGACACCGGGGACGGGCTCGAACAGCTTGCTCAGCTCGGTGTCGGCGACGAGGGCCGTGACGGGGCCGTTGACGCTGTCGAGCGTGGTGGCGGCGTCGGGGGTGAACGTGACGGGCGTCTGCGTCGGCAGGTTGGCGGAGTTCAGCAGGACCCGGTCGGTCTTGGCGACCTTGGGCTTGCCGACGGCGAGCAGGTCGAGCGCGTCGGCGTCGAGCACGCCCGCCGCCGGCCAGTTCGTGGACGTCTGCACGTCGGGCTTGATCAGCCGCCGGGCCTCCTGCGCGCCCAGCTCCATCGCCCGGCCGGTCTGCGTGTCGAGGCCCTGGTGGGCGAGCGCGGTCACGTCGGGGTCGGCGTACGGGGTGGCCACCACCGGCACGTTCGCGAGGGACTGGCGGATGTCGGCCAGCCACGCGGCGGCGTTGGCGTCGGCGGGCCTGCCCTCCTGCTTGTCCTTGGTCTGGATCGTGTGGCCCTTGGTGAGGGCCTCGACGTCGGCGAACAACGCGGGGTCGGCGAACCAGGTGACCGTCTTCGGCGCTGACTTGGCGACGCGGGCCAGGTCGGCGAGGCGGCCCTTGCCCGCCAGCGCGGCGCTGAGCTTGTCGTCGACGAAGATGGCGCCGGTCGGCTTCGCCCGGGGGTCGACCGGCAGCGCGACCTGGTGCGGCTGGTCGATGAGGGGCAGCGCGACGGCCAGCTTGTTGCGCGGCAGCTTCTGCGGCGTCGGGGGCGCGTACGTCAGGTAGGTGCGCTGCACGGCCAGCGGCGCATAGCCGTTCTGGACCACCTCGACGGCGAGCGGGTACACACCGAACCCGGGCAGCGCGAACTGCGCGGGCGTCACCTTCAGCGAGAACGTCGCGGAGCCGTTCGTGTCGAGGGACTGGATCCGCAGGCTCGACTGCGGCGTTCTGGTCGAAGGCGTGGGCGGCAGGGTCGCCTGGTTCTGGTCGCTCTGGTAGGCGCTCAGGTTGGCGCGGTCGGTGAAACGTTGCGTGGAGTAGCGGACCCTCACCCACAGGTTGGGCAGGGGCGTGCCGCTCTCGTTACGGACCGTGCCGGAGATCGTGATCTCCTGGGCCTGCTGTGTGGGCACATCGGGCGTGATGGACGAGATGGACAGGCTGATCGCCTGCCTGGCGCTCGTCTTCGCGGCAGCCGCACCCGGCGTCGTCGCGACCATGGGCGCGAGCAACGTGGCGGAGAGGACGGCGAGCAGCGTGGCCTTACGGATCACGCGTCAGCCCGAGCAGGAGAACGACGCACGCCCGCCATCGTACGGGTTCAGTGCCGAAGCGCGACCGCTCGGCGTGCCCCTCTGGGCCGCGGCGCGTGGAGGTCGACCGGCTTGCCCGGCACGAGTGTCAGCAGGTCGAGCGCGCTCATGGTGAGGGCGGTGTGACGTTCCCCGGTGGGCATGAAGATCGGTTCCTTGTCCGGGCGGAGCCGGCGGTCGATCAGCACGGGCAGCGGCTGGGGGAGCAGCAGCGGGCTGACCAGCCCGGCCGCGTAGTCGGTAGCCGAGTTGACCAGGAAGGCGGGCGCGGGGCGTACCTTGCGCGCGCCGAGGAGTGCGCCCACCGCTCCGGGGGGCGGCGGGTCGGCCACCGTCGAGACGACGGCCACGACGGCCTCGCGGCCGACCCTGGTGGCGACCTCGAACACCGTGACCGCGACGCACCGCGCGGGCGCCGCGGAGATCGTCTCCGGTAGCTCTTCCGCGCATGTCATAGGGCGCGGAAGGCGTACGATCTCATGGTGGACCTGGTGTGCGAGGAGCCAGCGGTGGATCGCGAGGGCGTCCTTCATGTACACGCTCCTTCGTTCCATGTCCCCCGACGATGCTTTAGACCCGACGGTAACCCGGACCTCGTATGGCTCGGGGGATATGTTCCGCAATCGAAGGACCTCTCAGCTTGTCCGACTCACATCTGACCGAAACCCAGCAGCGGGCCATGAACGACCTGTTCCGCAAGATCGCCCCGGCAGCCGACGAGCTCGGCAGGCTGTTCGCCGATCACGGCCACGAACTGGCCCTCGTCGGAGGCCCGGTGCGCGACATGCTGCTCGGCCGCGTCGGTAACGATCTCGACCTGACCACCGACGCCCGTCCGGAGCGGGTGCTCGAGATCGTCCGAGACTGGGCCGACTCCGTCTGGACCATCGGCATCGACTTCGGCACGGTCGGGCTGCGCAAGGGCGGCTGGCTGATCGAGATCACCACGTACCGGAGCGAGTCCTACGACCCCAAGTCGCGCAAGCCCGAGGTCATGTACGGCGAGACTCTCGAGGCCGACCTGGAGCGGCGCGACTTCGCGGTCAACGCGATGGCGGTGCGGCTGCCCGACCACGAGTTCGTCGACCCCTACGGCGGCCTGGCCGACCTCGCGGCCAAGCGGCTGCGCACGCCCGGCACGCCGCAGCGGTCCTTCGACGACGACCCGCTGCGCATGCTCCGCGCCGCGCGGTTCGCCTCCCAGCTCGGGTTCACCGTCGACGCCGCGGCGGTGGCCGCGATGACCGCGATGGCCGAGCGCATCGAGATCGTCTCGGCCGAGCGCATCCGCGAAGAGCTCGACAAGCTGGTCTGCGGCGCCTACCCGCGCGAGGGGCTGCGCCTGCTGGTGGAGACCGGGCTGGCGGCGTACGTCCTGCCCGAGCTGCCCAAGCTGCGCCTGGAGATCGACGAGCACCACCGGCACAAGGACGTCTACGAGCACACGCTGACCGTCCTCGAGCAGGCCATCGCGCAGGAGGAGGACGCCAAGCCCGACCGGATCCTGCGCTGGGCGGCGCTCCTGCACGACATCGGCAAGCCCAAGACCCGCCGGCACGAGCCGGGCGGGCGCGTCTCCTTCCACCACCACGAGGTGGTCGGCGCGCAGCTCGCCAAGAAGCGGATGACCGAGCTGAAGTTCCCCAAGGACGTCGTGGCCGACGTGTCGCGGCTGGTGGAGCTGCACCTGCGCTTCCACGGCTACGGCACGGGCGAGTGGACCGACAGCGCGGTCCGCCGCTACGTCCGCGACGCCGCCCACCTGCTCGACCGCCTGCACAAGCTGACCAGGGCCGACTGCACCACCCGCAACAAGCGCAAGGCGTCGGCGCTGTCGCGCACCTACGACCAGCTGGAGGAGCGCATCGCCAGGCTGGCCGACGAGGAGGAGCTGGCCAAGATCCGGCCGGAGCTCGACGGCAACGAGATCCAGCAGATCCTCGGCGTCGGGCCGGGGCCGCTGGTCGGCCGCGCGTACAAGTTCCTGCTGGACCTCCGTCTCGACAAGGGCCTGATCGGCAAGGAGGCGGCCACCGAGGCGCTCATGGAGTGGGCCCGCGAGAACGGCGCCGCCTGAGGTCAGCGCGGCGCGGGCACGCGGCGCAGGGTGATCATCCGGTAGGCCAGCGCGCCCAGCAGGTAGCCGACCGCGATGATCGCCACGGCCGCGTACGACTTGCCGTTGGGCGGCAGGATCGCCGCCGACAGCGCCGCGGCCAGCACGTACATCCCGTTGAACAGCATGTCGTAGATGGAGAAGGCGCGGCCGAGATAGACGTCCTCGACGTCGCGCTGCACGGTCGTGTCGGCGCAGATCTTGACGCTCTGCCCGGCGACGCCGAGGACGAACCCGGCGACAGGCAGCCCCCACTCCTGGAACGGCGCGACCAGCGCCGCGGCGAGCACCCCCGCCGCGGCCAGCGCGATGGTCACCCAGCGCTCGATGGTGAACCGCTCGGTGGCCCACGGGGTGATCAGCACCGCGAGGAAGTAGCCGACCCCGGACGTGGCCACCACGATGCTGATCCCGCGCAGCGCCGCCTCGCTGTCACCGTCGGTGAAGTAGTAGCGGTACAGGATGATGCCGAGCGCCGTCGCCATGCCGTACATGAACCGGTGCGCGGCCATCGCGCCCATCGTGGCGGCGGCGGTGCGGTGGCGGACGAGGTGCCGCGCGCCGTCGGCCAGCCCGGCCAGGACGTGCCGCACGGCCTCGCGGGCCTGCGGCCGCTCCGTGGCGTAGGACGGGCCGAGCAGCGAACGCTCCATCGTCCGCGCGATCAGCGCACTGAGGCCGAACACCACGCCCGAGATGACGAGCAGCAGCGCGGTGCCCAGGTCGTCGCCGCCGAACACCTCGCGCAGCAGGAACCCCACCCCGGCCCCGACGAACGTGACCACGGTGCCGGACGTGGGCGTCACCGCGTTGGCCGCCATCAGCCGGTCCGAGGGGACGACGTGCGGCAGCGACGCGCCGAGCGCGGCCAGGAAGAAGCGGTTCACGCCGAGCACGCCGAGCGCAGCCGCGTAGAACCACGGGTCGGGGACGTCGGACGCGACCAGCCCGGCGGCGAGGAGCAGCAGCGCGCCCCGCACGACGGGGGCGATCACCAGGATCTGCCGCCGCGACCAGCGATCGATGAAGACGCCGACGAACGGCCCGAGGACGCTGTACGGCAGGAACAGCACGGCCAGCCCGGCGGCCACCTGCAGGGCCGTGGTCTGCTTCTCGGGGCTGAAGAAGGCGAACCCCGTCACGCCGAACTGGAAGATCCCGTCGGAGAACTGGGAGACCAGCCGCGTGCCGAACAACCGGCGGAAGTCACGGCCCCGTAGGACCACGCGCAGATCAGCGACGAAGGACACGCGGTCAGCCTAGCCCTGTCACGGATTGGCGTTGTAGGTGCGCCAATCGGGTCCGAACCCCAACATGATCACGTACGCTTCGTAGCGTGACGACTGAGGAACACGTGGTGCTCGTCGATGGCGACGGGAACCGAATCGGCACCGCGCCCAAGACGTCGGTGCACGGCGCCGAGACGCCGCTTCACCTGGCCTTCTCGAGCTACGTCTTCGACCATGACGGCAGCGTGCTGCTCACCAGGCGCGCCGACCACAAGATCACCTGGCCGAGTGTCTGGACCAACAGCTGCTGCGGCCACCCGCTTCCCGACGAGCCGCTCGAGCAGGCGGTCACCAGGAGGCTGTCGTACGAGCTCGGGCTGAGCGTGGAACGCGTCGACCTGATGCTGCCGAGCTTCGCCTACCGCGCGGTGATGGCCAACGGGGTCGTCGAGCACGAGCTGTGCCCCGTCTACCGGGTGGTCGTCGACGCGCGGGAGGTGCCGAACCCCGACGAGGTCGGCGAGACGCGGTGGATGCCGTGGAAGGAGTTCGCCGACGGCGTGCGCAACGGCCTGCTGGCCGTCTCGCCGTGGTGCAGGGAGCAGGTGCCGCTGCTGGAGGAGCTGGGGCCCGACCCGCTGTCGTGGGAGCCGGCGCCCCGGGAGGAACTGCCCCCGGCCGCTCGCGTGTGAGCGGCCGGCGGCTCGCCGAGGCGGTTAGCGCTCGACCTCGCCCCTGATGAACTTCTCGACGTACTCGCGGGCCTCGTCGTCGGAGTACTGCACCGGCGGCGACTTCATGAAGTACGACGAAGCGCTGAGGATCGGCCCCGCGATGCCCCGGTCAAGGGCGATCTTCGCGGCCCGCACGGCGTCGATGATGATGCCGGCGGAGTTCGGCGAGTCCCAGACCTCCAGCTTGTACTCGAGGTTGAGCGGCGTGTCGCCGAAGGAGCGGCCCTCCAGCCGGACGTAGGCCCACTTGCGGTCGTCGAGCCACGGCACGTGGTCCGACGGCCCGATGTGCACGTCGGCCCTGGCCATCTCGTGCGGGATCTGCGAGGTGACGGACTGCGTCTTGGAGATCTTCTTGGACATGAGGCGCTTACGCTCCAGCATGTTCATGAAGTCCATGTTGCCGCCGAAGTTGAGCTGGTACGTGCGCAGCAGCTCGACCCCGCGGTCCTCGAACAGTTTGGCCATCACGCGGTGCGTGATGGTGGCGCCGACCTGCGACTTGATGTCGTCGCCGACGATCGGGACGCCCGCCTCGGTGAACTTCTCCGCCCACTCCGGGTCGGAGGCGATGAACACCGGCAGCGCGTTGACGAAGGCCACCTTGGCGTCCAGCGCGCACTGGGCGTAGAAGCGGTCGGCCTCCTCCGAGCCCACCGGCAGGTACGAGACCAGCACGTCCACCTGGTTGTCGCGGAGCACCTGGACGACGTCGACCGGCTGCTCGTCGGACTCCTCGATGATCTCGCGGTAGTACTCGCCCAGCCCGTCGAAGGTGTGGCCGCGCTGGACCGTCACCCCCGTCGGAGGCACATCCGCGATCTTGATCGTGTTGTTCTCGCTGGCGACGATCGCCTCGGACAGGTCACGACCGACCTTCTTCGCATCGACGTCGAACGCCGCGACGAACTCCACATCGCCTACGTGGTAGTCGCCGAACTTCACGTGCATCAGGCCCGGCACCCGGGTGGCCGGGTCGGCGTCCCTGTAATAGTGCACGCCCTGGACCAGCGACGCCGCGCAGTTGCCGACACCGACGATGGCCACGCGAACCGAACCCATCGCACTCGCTCCCTTACTCATCAGTTGACGTGATATCTCTTCCGGGCTCCTCGGAGGCCCGTCTCTCTGTTGCGATCAACTCGTTCAGCCACCGCACCTCGCGCTCGACCGACTCCAGGCCGTGGCGCTGCAGTTCGAGCGTGTAGCTGTCGAGGCGCTCCCGCGTGCGGGCGAGAGCGGTGCGGACACTGTCGAGCCGCTCCTCCAGGCGGCTGCGGCGGCCTTCGAGGATGCGCAGGCGCACCTCGGCCTCCGTGTGCCTGAAGAAGGCGAAGTGGACGCCGAAGCTCTCGTCCTCCCATGCGGACGGACCCGCCTGGGTGAGCAGCTCCTGGAGCCGCTCCTTGCCCTCGGCGGTGAGCTTGTAGACGATCTTCGATCGGCCGCCCACGATCGTGGTGGGAGCCGGCTGCTCCTCCGCGATCAGCCCCTGTGCCAGCAACGAGCGCAGGCACGGATACAGGGACCCGTAGGAGAAGGCGCGGAACATGCCCAGCAGTGCGTTGAGCCGTTTGCGCAGCTCATAGCCGTGCAGCGGCGTCTCGTGCAGGGACCCGAGCACGGCCAGTTCCAGCACTCTGCCCTGTCCGCCGCCCATGCGAACCGCCCCCCTCTCGCGCCGATGTATCGAACCGATACATCCTGAGGATACGTCGGTTCGCTATATCGCTGCAATCAACGACTTTCCCAAGAGGTTCGGATGAATCGGTAAAAAGCCGTAGTGTGGCGCGTATGTGGTCACAGAGAAGGGTGGTGGATTACAGCCTCGCGAAGCGGGCGGTAGTCCGCTCTCTGCGCACCGGGCGGACGTCGCCCGGTGACGTCTGTGATGCACAGCCCTACCTCCTCCGCGCGGCACGCGCCTTCGGTGAGCCGACCGAACGCCCCTGCCCGGTATGCGAGAGGGAGAACGTCATCGACGTGACCTACGTCTATGGGGATTCGCTGGGGCGACATGCCGGTCAGGCAAAGGGAGCAGCAGAACTCGCCGAGATGGCCCATGATTACGACGAGTTCCGGGTGTACGTCGTCGAGGTCTGCCAAGGTTGTTCCTGGAACCACCTGACGGTCACGTTCGTCCTCGGCAACGGGCCGCCGGGCCTCGTCGGCCAACCCTGAGACAGATAGCGGCGAGGAGCTTCACGCCTGACCCGCCGTGCAATCCGACGACGATGTGAGGACGTGTGAGTAGCAGCATGAATGAGGGGACGGCCCGCCCAGGAAGGCGCCGTCGCTCCGACTCATCCCGTTCTGTGCCCCAGGCCTCCGCGCCGCAAGCCGGCGAGGCCACCTGGGGTGCGGCGCCGCCTCGCCGTCCGGAAGCCGCGTACGAGGAGACCGGGGCGATGGCCGCGCAGTCGTATGACGAGCCGCCTCGGCCTGCCGCGCAGTCGTACGACGAGCCGCCCCGGCGCGCCGCGCAGCCTGGCCCGCGTGAGCCGTACAGGGAGGCGGCGCCCCGCGAGCCGCAGCAGGGCCGCCGCGCCTCGCGCGCTGCCGGTGAGCGGGAGACGCGGAGCCAGTCCAACCAGGAGACCATGATCGCCGACAGGCCGCGGCGGGCGCGCGGGCGCGGGTCCGGCGGTCCCGGAGGGCCGGAGGAGCCGCCGACCAGGGGCGGTGGCGGCGACAAGCCGAAGTGGCGTCGCTTCCTCCCGAACTGGAAGATCGTCATGGTCGCCATGGCCGTGCTCGCGGCCGGCATCTTCGGCATGATCGCGGTGGCCTACGCCAACACCCCGATGCCCACCGAGAACCAGACCCAGGCCGAAGCGCTGGCGCAGTCGAGCACGATCTACTACAGCGACGGCAAGAAGAAGATCGCCACCCTCGGCACGCCGCGGAAGATCGTCCAGTTCGACCAGATGTCGCAGTTCGTCAAGGACGCCGCGGTGGCCATCGAGAACAAGACGTTCTACGAGGACTCCGGCATCTCCATCTCGGGCATGGTCCGCTCGCTCTGGAGCACGGCCACGGGTCAGCAGCTGCAGGGCGCCTCGACGATCACCCAGCAGATGGCCCGCAACTACTTCCAGGGCCTGAGCCAGGAAATCTCCATCAAGCGAAAGATCAACGAGATCTTCGTCGCGGTCAAGCTGGACAAGCAGATGACCAAGGAGGACATCCTCAAGACCTACCTGAACACCGTCAACTTCGGCCGGGCCTACGGCATCGAGGCCGCCTCGCAGGCGTACTTCGGTGTCAGCGCGGCGAAGCTGAACGAGTCGCAGGCCGCCTACCTCGCCGCGCGCATCCAGACGCCGGCCTGGGACGCCGACGCGCCCGCGCTCCAGGACCGCTGGAAGACCGTCGTCAAGTACATGTCGGAGCAGTGGCCCGACAAGTACGGCCAGCTTCCGAACACGGCCACCTTCCCCAAGACCAAGAAGGCCAGCGACGCCAACGTGTACGGGGGCCTCAAGGGCTACATGATCAAGGCGGTCCTCAACGAGCTCAAGGAGCGGCGCGGGCTGACCGAGGACATGATCAAGAGCGGTGGCTACCAGATCATCAGCACCTTCGACAAGAGGCTCATGCTGGCCGCGAAGACCGCGGTGCTGAGCACGACCTCGAGCCTGTCCAAGGAGTTCCACACGGGTCTCGCCGCAGTCGACCCGAAGAACGGCCGGGTCGTCGCGTTCTACGGCGGCACGGACTATCTCAAGGACCCGTGGAACGAGGCCTTCGACTCGGCCAAGCAGGCCGCGTCCGCGTTCAAGCCCTACGTCCTGGCGGCCTGGCTGCAGGCCGGGTACTCGCTCAAGAGCTACGTGCCGGGCCGGGAGACGGTGCCCAAGGAGCTGCCGGGCCAGCAGGCGGGCGGGTTTAAGAACAGCCACAACGAGGCCGCGTCCATCGACGTGATCAAGGCGACCGCCGACTCCGTCAACACCGCCTACGTGTCGATGGCCTACGCCCTGCCAGGCAAGATCGAGGACGTCCAGAACCTCGTCAAGGCGGCCGGGTTCAGCGAGACCCGCATGGACAAGGACGTCGACGTGCACAGCTACCAGTTCGCCATCGGTAGCGCCCCGGTCACCCCCGTGGAGCAGGCGTCCGGATACTCGATCTTCGCCAACGGCGGCAAGTACACCAAGTACCACGTGGTGCGGGAGGTCCGGCAGAACAAGGTGGTGAAGTACCCCGAGCAGCTGGTCGCTAAGAAGGTGGTCGATCCCGACGTCGCCGCCGACGCCACGGTCGCCATGCAGGAGGTGCTGAGAAGCGGCACCGCCCGGGGCAAGGGCCTCGGCAACCGTCCGGCGGCCGGCAAGACCGGCACGAACAACGACGAGAAGGAAGCCTGGTTCGTCGGCTACACCCCGCAGTACTCCGTCGCGGTCGGCATGTACCGCGAGGTGTGCAAGACGAAGAAGAACACGGTCGTCCCGCCCATCAACTCGAACTGCCCGATCACCCCCAAGGGCAGGCCGCAGGACAAGAAGTACAACATCAACAAGCCGTACACCCTGCCCTACGAGACGACGCTGGGCTTCGAGGGCGCCGACGCGCCCACCGCGACCTGGCGGGCGTTCATGCTGGCCGCGCACGAGGGCAAGCCCGTCGAGCAGTTCCCGACCAGGGTCGACCTCGGCCAGCCGGAGAACATCGTGCCGAGCCCGACGCCCACGATCAAGCCCACCGAGGACCCGTCGTTCCAGAACGAGGACCCCAACCAGGACCCGACCCAGGAGTGCCTCGTCGCGCCCTGTGACGACGGCAACGTCTCCGTCGACCCGAACGACAACCCGATCGACGACCAGGGCAACATCCCCACGGGCGACGACAGTCAGGTGGCCCGCGGCGACGAAGGCCCGGCTTCGGGGCGCCCGACCGTGACGCCCGGCCCGATGCCGGGCCGGCGCGAGCAGCGGTGACGTCCAGCACGGAGGCCCGCGTGCCGCTGATGGCGCGGGCCGTGCCGTACCTGCCCCTGGGGCTGTTCGCAGCCCTGGGGGCGACCCTCGCGTACGTGGTGCGGCTGCCGTGCCGCACCGGAGGCTGGAACGACCAGGTCTCGACGTACACCAACTTCTGCTACACCGACATCTACCCGCTCTTCTTCGACCGTCAGCTCGGTACGCAGAACCCGTACTTCGCGGACGTGCCGTTCGACAAGCAGGTCGAGTACCCGGTCGTGCTCGGCGAGGTCATGCAGGTGATCAGCTGGCTCGCCCGCTGGCTGGGGCGGGGCGAGGCCGCCCAGGCGGTCCTCTTCTTCGACCTCACCGTGATCCTGCTCGGGATCTGCCTGGTGATCGGCGTGCTGCTGATGGCCGCGGTCGCGGGGCCCACCAGGCGGTGGGACGCGCTCTGGTACGCGCTCGCCCCCTCGGTGATCCTGGCCGCGTACATCAACTGGGACCTGGTCGCGGGCGCGCTGTCGATGGGCGTGCTGCTGGCCTGGAAGCGGCAGCGGCACGTGCTCGCGGGTGTCCTGCTCGGGCTGGCGATCGCCACCAAGTTCTACCCGCTGATGTTCGTCGGCGCGCTCTTCCTGCTCGCGTTGCGCACCGCGCGCTGGCGGCCGTTCCTCCTCACGATGCTGTCGACGGCGGCCGCCTGGCTCGCCGTCAACGTGCCGTTCATGCTGTTCGCCTGGGAGGGCTGGCGCAGGTTCTACGTGTTCTCCCAGGAACGCGGCGTCGACTGGGGCTCGCCGTGGCTGTTCTTCCAGAACAAGGGCTGGCCGGTCCTGGGCGACGGCGACCCCAGCAAGCTGGGCATGGCCTCGCTGGCCGTGCTCTGCCTGGGCATCGCGGTGCTCACGCTGGCCGCCCCGCGCAGGCCGCGGCTGGCGCAGATCTGCTTCCTGGCGCTGGCCGCGTTCATGATGACGAACAAGGTGTGGTCGCCGCAGTTCGTGCTCTGGCTGGTGCCCTTCGCCGTGCTGGCCAGGCCCAACTGGAAGCCGCTCGCGCTCTGGCAGCTCGCGGAGATCTGGTACTTCTTCGCGATCTGGCTCTACCTGCTCGCCCAGCCGCCGCTCAGCCGCGCCGACCTGGGCATCGGTGACGACACCTACTTCAGCGCCGTCTGGGGGCGCATCCTCACGATCGCCATCATGATGGCCTTCGTCGTCCGCGACGTCCTCCGCCCTGACAAGGACGTCGTGCGGCAGGCGGACCTCGACGACCAGGCCGACGGCGTGTTCGCCGGAGCGCCCGACCGGTTCACGTTGCTGCCCGGCCATCGATGATCACGGGCTCGGCCAGGCGCGACGCGCTGCTGCTCTGGCTGGGCTCGCGTGCCGGGCTGGTGCTGGCGACGCTGCTCGGCGTGACGTTCCACGAGTACCTGAACAGGTGGCGGCAGTGGGACGCCGGGCTGTTCGTCACCATCGCCCAGCACGGCTACGACGGCGACCCGAACAAGCCGGCGGACACCGGTCTGCCCGCGTTCTTCCCCGGCCTGCCGCTGCTGCTGCGCCTGACCCACCTCGTGGTGCCCGACTGGACGGCGAGCGGGCTGCTCGTCTCGCTCGTGGCGGGCGCGGTGGCGATGGTCGCGCTGGCCAGGCTGGCGGAGTTCGAGGGCGCCTCGGGCTGGATCGCCGTGCTGGGGCTGCTGCTCTTCCCGACGGCCGTGTTCCTGATGGCCGGCTACAGCGAGTCGCTGTTCCTGGCGTTCGCGATCCCGGCCTGGCTCGCCGCCCGGCAGGGGCGCTGGCCGCTCGCGGCGGCGCTGGCCGCAGGCGCCTCCTGTGTCAGGATCACCGGGCTCTTCCTCGCGGTCGCCCTGCTGGTGGAGTTCGTCGCCGGCGAAGCTCCGGCGAGGAGGGCGGGGTGGCTGGCGGTGCCGTTCGCGCCGCTGGTCGCGTACTCGTACTACCACTTCACCCGCTCGGGCGACTGGCTGGCCTGGAAGCACGCCCAGGAGGCCGGCTGGGGCAGGGAGATGGTGTGGCCGTGGGAGGCGTGGCGCACCACCTGGCAGTCGGCGATGGGCACGGACGACTTCGCCGTCGCCTTCCGCATGGAGATCGCCGGAGCCGTCATCGCCCTGGCGGCCCTCGCCTGGCTGCTCTTACAGCGCAGGTGGAGCGAGCTGGTCTACACGGGGCTGCAGGCGGGGGCGCTGATGACCTCCGCCTACTACCTGTCGATCCCGCGCTCGCTGCTGCTGTGGTTCCCGCTCTGGGTGGCGCTCGCCAGGCTCGCGACCGCCAGACGCTGGGTGATCGTGGTCTACGCCCTGCTCGCGGGGCCCCTCATGGTGCTGGACGCGGCCCGCTTCCTGAGCGGCGCCTGGGCGGGGTGACCATCCTGTCTACCCACTCGTGCGGCTGCGTAATCCAGGGAAGTTATCCACAGCCTGTGTGTTTTCCCTAGAGGTTCTTCCTGAGGAACGCGATGTCCTCGGCCTGGCCCTCCGCCGGGGTCTCCACCACGATCGGCGCTCCGGCCGCCCGGCACACCGCCAGGATCAGCTCCGGATCGATCTTCCCCTGGCCGAGGTTGGTGTGCCGGTCGGCGCCCGAGTCGAAGTCGTCGCGCGAGTCGTTGCAGTGCACCAGGTCGATCCGGCCGGTGATCGCCTTCACCCGGTCGACCAGGTCGACCAGCTCCTCGCCGCCCGCGTGCGCGTGGCAGGTGTCGAGACAGAAGCCCACGTCGAAGCCGTCGAGGGCGTCCCAGAGCCGGGCGATCCGCTCAAGCTTGCGCGCCATCGCGTTGTCGCCGCCCGCCGTGTTCTCGATCAGGACGGGGATCGGGCTCTCCATGCGCTCGAACACCTTGCGCCAGTTGTCGAACCCGGCCTGTGGATCGTCGCTCTTGTTGACGTGCCCGCCGTGCACGATCAGCCCCTTGGCGCCGAGCCCCGCGGCGGCCTCGAGGTGCTGGGACAGCAGTTTGCGGCTCGGGATGCGGATGCGGTTGTTGGTCGTCGCCACGTTCACCAGGTACGGCGCGTGGATGTAGACGTCGACGCCCTCCACCGGCCGCTCCGGGAGCACCGGCGCCTTGTAGCCCTGCGGGTCGCCGAGGAAGAACTGCACCACCTCGGCCCCGACCGCGGCGGCGTGGGCCGCGGGATCGTCCTGACTGACGTGAGCTCCGATGCGCACCATGTCAACGAGCCTATCCGTTTGACCGAACCGCGGCAGGGCAGCCGCCAAGCGCCCCCTACCCGAGGAGAACGACATGGCCCGCTGGCGCTCCCTGATCCTTCTGATCTGGGTTCTGGTAGGCATCTACGTGGCCTGGGCGCACCACTACATCACACCGGGAGTTCTCAGGGACATCGCCCAAGCCCTGCTCGCCGTCTTCCTGTGGTTCCTCGTCCTGCTGGGCGTGGACCTGCGCATCGGAGGGTGACAGATAACAGGACGGCCCCGTGCGCCGGGGCCGTCGCTCTGGTCAGGCGAACTACGGGAGGAAGCCGCCGCGGGCGATGCCGAGCGCGACACCGACGAAGGACGCCACCACCCCGACGATGTTCAGCGAGCGCTGCGGCGTGGTCACGGAGATGTACTGCGAGTAGAGCCCCATCCCGAAGCCGAGCGTGCCGAACCACGACGAGACGACGTGACCGCCGGGGAAGAACGTCGCGACGAACGCCACGAGCCCGCACACCAGGGTGCTGATCGCCATGAGGTTCTCGATCGGGTGCGACTGCCCGTCGGAGTTCAACGTGAGGCGGAACCGCTCGCTCTTGGAGGGCTGGAGCAAGTGTGGCATATTCACCACCCCCTTATTCCTTAAAGGCCTTCCCACCTGCGGGGGGCTGGTAACCTGGTCAGCGCTGCGTTGTGATGGGTGCCCCATCACCCCTGGGCGCCGAAAGGGGCGCCGGGGCTGAACGTCAGCGTCCTCCTGTCACGGCAGAGCGCCGTGACCGCAAGAGTCCAGAGGAGGTTGGAGTCCCGCATGCGTCGTTACGAAGTAATGGTCATCCTGGACCCTTCGCTCGATGAGCGCACTGTGGCGCCGTCCCTCGACCAGTTCCTCACCGTGGTCCGCACCGACGGCGGCACCGTGGAGAAGGTCGACGTCTGGGGCCGTCGCCGTCTCGCCTACGACATCGACAAGAAGTCCGAAGGCATCTACGCCGTCATCGACCTGTCCGCGGAGCCCGCGACGGTCAAGGAGCTCGACCGGCAGATGAACCTCAACGAGGGGATCCTGCGTACCAAGGTCATCCGCCCCGACGTGCACTAAGCAGCTCGTTGCCCGGCTTTTTGTCGGGCGGCAGCCGTAATCTGAGCCGTAACCCAAGCGAAGGCGTGCAGGAAGGCGAGCGCTAGCCATGGCAGCAGGCGACACCGTAATCACCATCGTCGGCAACCTTGTCGACGACCCGGAGCTGCGCTTCACCCCGACGGGGCAAGCGGTGGCTCGATTCCGCATCGCTTCCACTCCGCGGTTCATGGATCGACAGACCAACGAGTGGAAGGACGGCGAAAGCCTCTTCCTGACCTGCAACGTGTGGAGGCAGGCGGCGGAGAACGCCGCCGAGAGCCTCCAGCGCGGCATGCGGGTCATCGTGCAGGGGCGGCTCAAGCAGCGGTCCTACGAGACCAAGGAAGGCGAGAAGCGCACCGTCTACGAGGTCGAGGTCGACGAGGTCGGCCCGTCTCTGCGTAACGCCACCGCCAAGGTCAACCGCACCTCCCGTCAGGGTGGCGGCGGCGGCGGCTTCGGCGGCGGCCCGGCCGACGACCCCTGGGCCTCTGCCTCGCCCGCCCCGCCTCAGGGTGGTGGCTTCGGCGGCGGTGGCGGCGGCTTCCAGCAGGGCGGCGGCCAGCAGGGCGGCGGCTTCGGCGGCGGCGGCGACTTCAGCGACGAACCGCCTTTCTAATCCCAGTTCATCAGCCCGAGTCCATTCCCGCTTGACGGCGGGGCTCTGAAAGGAGCACCACGATGGCCAAGCCGGCACTGCGCAAGCCCAAGAAGAAGGTTTGCCTGTTCTGCCACGACAAGATCTCCTACGTCGACTACAAGGACACTGCGCTGCTGCGGAAGTTCATCTCCGACCGCGGCAAGATCCGTGCGCGTCGGGTGACGGGCAACTGCACCCAGCACCAGCGTGACGTAGCGACCGCGATCAAGAACGCCCGTGAGGTGGCTCTGCTGCCTTACACGAGCACCGCGCGCTAAGGGAGGACTGTCGATATGAAGCTCATCCTCACCAACGAGGTCTCCGGCCTCGGCGCCCCTGGCGACGTCGTCGAGGTCAAGGACGGCTACGGCCGTAACTACCTCATCCCGCGCGGCTTCGCGATGCGCTGGACGCGCGGCGCGGAGAAGCAGATCGAGTCCATCAAGAAGGCTCGTGACGCCCGCGAGATCCGCGACCTTGGCACCGCCAAGGAGGTCGCGGGCCAGCTCGGCGCCCTGCGCGTCCGGCTGACCACCCGCGCCGGCGACGCCGGCCGCCTGTTCGGCTCGATCACCACGGGCGACATCGCCGAGGCCGTCAAGGCCGCCGGCGGCCCGGTGCTCGACCGTCGCCGCATCGAGATCGTCAACCCGATCAAGAGCGTCGGCAGCCACAAGGTCAGCGTCAAGCTGCACCCCGAGGTCTCGGCGTCCGTCGACGTCGAGGTCGTCGCCGGCTGACGATCAGCCTGCACGCCGTCGCCCTCTCCGGAGGGTGACGGCTCAGCCTGTACGCGGCTCCTCTCCTCGGAGAGGGGCCGCGTTCTGCTGTCAGGAGGGCGTGTTCCTGGGGCTTTCGGTGGTCAGCCACAGGCGGATGAGGTCGCGGCGGCGCTCCTGCTCGGGGTGGTCCTCGTAGGCGGTGCGGCTGTGCATGACGGCGTGGTTGTTGAGGAACTGCATGTCGCCCGCGCGCAGGTCCATGGTCAGTGCGAAGCGCGGGTCGTTGTTGAGCGTGTCGATGACGTCCATCGCCTCCAGTTGCGCCGGGGTGAACGGTGGCACGTGGGCGCCGCGCTGCGCCGAGCGCATGTAGTCGGGGCCGTAGTTCGCGGCCATCCTCCCGTCGTGAACGGTGTAGACCGGCCTGGTGTAGAAGCTGTCAGGGCCGTCTCCGGTGCGCCGGTCGAACCACCACGGCTCGTACAGCACCTCGGCCAGATCGGGGCGAGTGCGGACGATCTCGTTGTGCACGGCGGTCGAGCTGACGATGGTGCTGAGGCCACCGAACTTCGCCGGCCGCACGCACAGGAGGGCGACGACGTCGGTGGGGTCGGTGTGGTAGCCGAGCCGCCTGCTGTGCTGGTAGCTGCGGCTCGTCGGCTCCGACGGGTCGACACCCACGTCGCGCACGTGCCGGAGCGGAGTCTCGCCAGGGCCCTGCGTGACGATGCCGCCGACGTGGCAGCCGATGCCGAGGGCGGCGATCTCGCACTGGCGCTCGCTCATCCCGTCGACGGGCACGCCTTCGACCAGGCAGAAGCCGCGACCGTCCATGAGTTCGCCGGTGAGCCGCCGGAGGACGGGGCCGAGCGTCGGCAGCGCGAAGGTCTCGGGTGAGATCCGGGTGAGTGGCAGGTCCGCCGCCTCCACGGCGCCGACCGCGGCGAGCAACTCGGCCCGGTGGGCCTCGCCGAGCGGGAGCCGCCACTCCGAACTGCCGCCGATCTCGCCACCCCGCCAGTCGGACGGGCTGTGCACCTGTGTGATCGCCACCATGCCACCACCTCACCAGTCGGGCCTTCACGGCCGTACGTCACCGCCGAGCGCTCCCGCCGCCGTCTCGTGGGGGCCGGAGATCACGGTTTCCTCTCAGAGTGCCTGCGTCGCCTGCGGCGGAGAGCCCTGCATCGCTCATGGCGGAACGGCTTCGCCGCGGGCGAAGGCGGTCGTCTCAGGGGCTTGCGGTGGAGGGCGGCCTCGCTTCGCTCGTGGAGGGACGGCTTCGCCGCGGGGCGAAGGTCATCGTCTCAGCAGGTGGGGGGACATATATCCCTATTCGGACGTCGTAGAATTTGCTCGTTCTTCCCCGCGTTCTCCCCTGGAGGCCCCGCCATGGTCCGTCCCTCTATGTTGCTCGCGCTCGGCGCGCTCGCGGTGGCGGCCGTCGCCTGCGCGCCCGCCGACAACACGGCCACGGCCGGCCCGACGACGCCCACCTCGTGCAGCAAGGACCAGCTCAAGCTCGTCAACGCGGGCAAGCTGACGATCGGCACCGACAAGCCCGCCTACGAGCCGTGGTTCAAGGACAACGACCCGAACAACGGCCAGGGCTTCGAGAGCGCGGTGGCGTTCGCCGTGGCCGGGGAGCTCGGCTTCGACCGCACCGAGGTGCAGTGGAGCACGGTCAAGTTCGACTCGGCCTTCGCCCCCGGTGAGAAGCAGTTCGACTTCGACGTCAACCAGGTCTCGATCACCCCGGAGCGGGCCAAGGCCGTCGACTTCAGCAAGGGCTACTACACGGTCAAGCAGGCGATCGTCGCCATCGACGGCAGCAAGTATGCCGCCGCGAAGAGCCTGGCCGAGCTGAAGGACGCGAAGATCGGCGTGCAGGTCGGCACCACGTCGTTCAGCGCGGTCAAGGACGTCATCAAGCCCGCCGCCGACCCGAACGTCTACAACGAGCAGATCGACGCGGTCAACGCGCTGAAGAACAAGCAGGTCGAGGCGTTGGTCGTGGACCTGCCGACGGCGTTCTACGTGACGGCCGCGCAGATCGAGAAGTCGAAGATCGTCGGCCAGTTCAGTGCGACGGGTGCCGCGCCCGAGGAGTTCGGCATGGTCTTGGGGAAGGGCAGCCCGCTGAAGAGCTGCCTGGACAAGGCCGTCGACACGCTGAAGTCGAAGGGCGACCTGGCCAAGATCGAGCAGCAGTGGCTCGGTGCGGCCGCCGGCGCGCCGGAACTGACGTGACCATGCGGGCCCCGAGCGAGGGGCGTGGCCGCTTGCCGTCCGGGGACGGAGACGTGCGGGCCCTGGGCGGCCTGCGTGGCCGATTGCCGTTCGCGATCGGGGCGTGCCGGGTGGCGGTGGGGTCGTGAGCGACGCCGTCTGGGTCAAGAGCGAGCGGCAGGTCGAGCGGGAGCGGGTCCGTAAGTCGCGGGGCCGCCGTTCGGGATCGATCGCCACCGCTTCGACGATCGTCTTCATCGCCCTGGTCGTCCTGGTCGTGACGAACGCGCCCGGCTGGCCGCGGGTCCGCGAGACGTTCTTCAGCGGCGAGGAGTTCGTCAAGGCGATCCCCGACGTGGTGAACGGCTTCCTGATCAACATCAAGATCTTCCTGATCGCCGAGCCGCTCATCCTCGTCGTGGGCCTGCTGGTGGCGCTGGCGCGGGGCATCAGAACGCCCGCGTTCTTCCCGATCCGGGTCCTGGCGACGCTCTACACGGACATCTTCCGGGGCGTGCCGACGATCCTGGTCATCTATCTGGTCGGGTTCGGGCTGCCGGCGCTCAAGCTGCAGGGCATCCCTTCGGACCTGGCCACGCTCGGCATCATCGCGCTGACCCTCTCGTACGGTGCGTACGTGGCCGAGGTGTTCAGGTCGGGCATCGAGTCGATCCACCCGAGCCAGGTGGCGGCGGCCCGCTCGCTCGGCCTGAGCCACGGCAAGACCCTGCGGTTCGTGGTGCTGCCGCAGGCCACCCGCCGGGTCGTGCCGCCGCTGCTCAACGACTTCGTCTCGCTGCAGAAGGACACCGCGCTGGTGGCGACGATCGGCCTGCTGGAGGCGTTCAGGCAGTCGCAGATCCACGTGTCGCTGAGCTTCAACTACGCGCCGTACCTGGTGGCGTCCCTGCTGTTCATCCTGCTCACCATCCCGATGGCCAGGTTCACCGACCATCTGGCCGAGCGCACGCGAAGGAGGCGGGGCGCGTGAGCCTGCTGACGATCGACGGGGTGTGGAAGAACTTCCACGGTCACAGCGTGCTGCGCGGCATCGACCTGGAGGTGCGTCCGCACGAGGTGGTGAGCCTGATCGGCGCGTCGGGGTCGGGCAAGTCCACGCTGCTGCGCTGTGTGAATCTGCTGGAGACGGTCGACGACGGCGCGATCCACCTCGACGGCCAGGAGATCACCGACCCGCGCGCGGACGTCGACGGCGTGCGCAAGCGGCTGGGCATCGTCTTCCAGGCGTTCAACCTGTTCCCGCACATGTCCGTGCTCGACAACGTCACGCTCGCCCCCCGTCAGGTGCACGGCGTCGGGAAGGCGCAGGCGGAGGAGCAGGCGCACGACCTGCTGACCAGGTTCGGCCTGGCCGGCAAGGCCCGCGCCTACCCCGACCAGCTCTCCGGCGGCCAGCAGCAGCGAGTGGCGATCATCCGGGCGATGGCGACGCAGCCCAGGCTGATGCTGCTCGACGAGATCACCTCGGCGCTCGACCCGGAGCTGGTCATGGAGGTTCTCAACGTCGTGCGGGAGCTCAAGGAGTCGGGCATGACGATGATCCTGACCACCCACGAAATGAGCTTTTGTCGCGATATTTCCGACACGGTGTGCTTCCTCGACGGCGGCGTCCTCCTCGAGAAGGGGCCGCCGGAGCAGGTCTTCACCGACCCGGAGCACGACCGTACCCGCGCCTTCCTGCGCAGAGTGCTCGACGCCGGGCGGCTCTAACGCCGGTGCCGCCCGCGGCCGAGGGGCTCGGGCGGGCGGTACCCGGTGGCGAGCAGGCTGTGCCGCCTGCCGTACAGGAGGTAGGCGAGCAGGCCGAAGGCCATCCACAGGGCGAACCACAGCCAGGTCAGCACCTGCAGGTTCACCATCAGCCAGAGCGTCGCCAGCAGCGAGAGCGCGGGCAGCAACGGCGAGAGCGGCATGCGGAAGCCGCGCTCCAGGTCCGGCATGCGCCTGCGCATGACGATCACGCCCGCCGAGACGAACAAGAACGCGAACAGCGTCCCGATCACTACCAGCTGCTGCAGCGTGAGCACCGGCACGAACTCGGCGAGCAGGACCGCGACCAGCCCGATCACCAGCGTCACCCGGGTCGGGGTGTGGTACCTGCGGCTGATCGAGGCCAGGCCGCGCGGGATGAGCCCGTCGCGGGCCATCGAGAAGAGCACCCGCGTCTGCCCCACGATCAGCACCAGGATCACCGTGGTCAGCCCGAGCACCGCGCCGACGTCGATGACGTGCGCCATCCAGTCGACCCCCGCCGCCCGGAACGCGCTGGACAGCGGCGCCTCCCGCGAGATGCTCGAGTACGGGACCATGCCGACCATGACCAGGGCCACCGCGATGTAGACGACGGTGGCGACGACCAGGCTGCGGATCATGCCCTTCGGCACCTCCCTGGACGCGTTCACGGTCTCCTCGGCGGCGGTGGCGACGACGTCGAAGCCGATGTACGCGAACGCGATGGCGGGCGCCGCGGCGAACACCCCGAACCAGCCGAAGGCGTGGCTCTGCCCCACTAACAGGTCGAGCACGGTGGCGGAAGGCACCGAGATCGGCTTCGGCTGGGTGGAGAAGTCGCCGAAGTTGGCGACGTCCACGTGCAGCGCGCCGACGACGATGACCGCGCCGATGGCGAGCAGCTTGGCCGCCACCATGATCCACAGCGCCCGCAGCCCGATCCGGGCCCCCACCGCCACGACGCCGGTGAGCAGCACCAGGATGAGAAAGACGAGGACGTCCTGGAGGACGTCCTGGTGGGGCAGGAGCACCCCGAAGCCGCTGATCGCCTTGACCGCGATGACCGCCCACGCCCTGGCCACCACGGCGGCGGCGAGCTGTAGCTCCAGAATCAGCGCGCAGCCGATGATCCACGCCCAGACCTCGCCGAAGATGACATAGGTGAAGGTGTACGCGCTGCCGGACGTCGGCATCGTGGACGCCAGCTCCGCGTAGCAGAGGCAGGCGAGCATGCACGCGATCCCGGCGATCATGAAGGAGAGGATCACGCCGGGCCCGGCCATGGTCGCGGCCTGCTCTCCGGCGATGCTGAAGATGCCCGCGCCGATCATCACGCCGAGCCCCAGCACCACCAGGTCGGCCGGGCGGTAGAGCTCGGCGAGGCCGTGCCGGGCGCCCGTGCGCAACCCGGTCGCCTCGGCAGGCGGCAGCCGCCGCAGAATCGTGGACAAGGCACACCCCGCTCGTGGAACTCGCCCACAGTGCCCAGATCACTTGCGCAACAGCAAGCACAGGACGGTCACGCCCCGGTCACCAGCCAGGCATCACCCACCGCGCGCCGGACGAGCGTGATCGAACGTGCCACGATCCACAGCCCGAGCGCGCACCAAAGAGCAACGACGCCGAAACCGGAGGCGACGAACGCGGCGGGCAGGTACGCCAGCGTCGTCCACACGCCCGCCCACGCGAGGTAGCGCTGGTCGCCCGCGCCGATCAGCACGCCGTCGAGCACGAACACCACGCCGCAGATCGGCTGGAACAGCGCGACCGGCCAGAGCACGGCCAGGAGCTGCTCGGTGACCTGCGGATCCGCGTCGAACAGGCCGGGCAGCAGCGGCCTGGCGGCCACGACCAGCAGGCCGAGCGCCGCGCCCGACCAGCAGCCCCAGGCCACCATGCGCCTGGTCGCGGCCCTGGTGGCCGCGGTGTCGCCCGCGCCGAGCGTGCGGCCGGTGATGGCCTGGCCCGCGATGGCGATGGCGTCGAGGGCGAAGGCGAGGAGGGTCCAGATCTGGGTGGCGATGGCGTACGCGGCCAGCTCGGCCTGGCCCATCCTGCTGGCGGCGACGGTCGCCACGACCAGCACGACGCGCAGGCAGACGGTACGGATGAGCAGCGCGAAGCTGGCCGTGCCCGCCTGTTTGACCCCGGCGAGGTCGGGCGTGAGCGGCGCGCCCAGCCGTACCGCGCCCTTGACGACCACGGCCAGGTAGACGGCCGCGCCGAGTGTCTGGGCCAGCACCGTGCCCCAGGCCGACCCGGCGATGCCCCAGTGCAGCCCGAGGACGAACCAGGCGTTCAGCGCGGCGTTGAGCGCGAACGAGCCCACCGCGACGACCAGCGGCGTGACGGTGTCCTGCAGCCCGCGCAGCACCCCGGTGCCCGCCAGCACGACCAGCATGCCGGGTGCGCCGAGCAGGCTGATCCGCAGGTACGTGACGGCCTGCGCGGCCTGTTCAGGGGCGGCCCCGAACAGCTGGATGACGGCGGGGGCCAGCGGCCAGCACACCGCGATGAGCGCGACGCCGATGGCGAGCGCCAGCCAGATGCCGTCGACGCCGTTGCGCATGGCCCGCATGTGGTTGCCCGCCCCTGTCTGGCGGGCGACGGACGCGGTGGTGCCGTAGGCGAGGAAGACGCACAGGTTCACCATCGTCGCCAGGACCGTGCCCGCCACGCCCAGCGCGCCCACCGCCGTGGTGCCCAGCCCGTGCCCCACGATGGCGTAGTCGGCGAGCAGGAACAGCGGCTCCGCGACCAGCGCGCCGAACGCGGGCACGGCCAGCCGTAGGATCTCCCTGTCCCTGGACGTAATGAGCACTCGACCATTATGGACATTACACGGCGTGGCGGTCCAACTTTCTTTCCTCCACAGTCGGTGGACAGTGTTTCGCCAGGTCGGAGTGGGTTCGGTGGATATCTCTGAGAGTTATCCCCAGGCTCGTCCACAGAGCTTTCACACCCTGGGGGGAGTAGTGCACAGCTTGACCACAGGGTTATCCACAGGCCGCGTTGCCCTTGGGACCTGAACCCGCGAAACTGTCAGACCGGTCGACTACAAGTGGGGGTGGTGCGACCGCCCAGCGGTGTTCTAGGGGGCGCAGTGAGCATGGACGAAGAGGCCGGCGGAGGCCCAAGTTTCGAGCGCACGCCGCCCAGCAACATCGAGGCGGAGCAGTCGGTCCTCGGCGGCATGCTGCTGTCCAAGGACGCCATCGCTGACGTGGTGGAGGTCCTGCGGTCTGACGACTTCTACCGTCCCGCCCATCAGATGATCTACGACGTCATCATCGACCTGTACGGCAGGGGCGAGCCGGCCGACGCGGTCACGGTCTTCGACGACCTGCAGAAGCGCGGCGAGATGGCCCGCGTGGGCGGTGCGGCCTACCTCCACACGCTCACGGCCGTGGTGCCGACGGCGGCGAACGCGGGCTACTACGCGCGGATCGTCCGGGAGCAGGCGATCCTGCGCAGGCTCATCGAGGCGGGCACCCGCATCGTCTCCTTCGGCTACGGCGGGCAGAACGAGGAGGTCGACGACCTGGTCGACCGCGCCCAGGCGGAGATCTACAAGGTCACGGAGCGCCGCACGTCGGAAGACTATCTGCCGCTCTCCGAGATCATGCCGGGCGCCCTCGACGAGCTGGAGGCCATCGGCAGCCGGGGCGGCCAGATGGTCGGCGTGCCCACCGGTTTCCAGGACCTCGACCAGCTCACCAACGGGCTCCATCCGGGCCAGATGATCGTCGTGGCCGCGCGTCCCGCCATCGGCAAGGCGCTCGCCCTCGACACGCCGCTGCCGACGCCCACCGGCTGGACCACGATGGGCGAGGTCCGGGTCGGCGACCAGCTGATCGGTGGCGACGGCAGGCCCACCAGGGTCGTCGCGGCGACCGAGGTGATGCACGGCAGGCCCTGCTACGAGGTGGAGTTCAGCGACGGCACGGTGATCGTCGCCGACGCCCAGCACCAGTGGCGCACCATCGGACGCGTCCTCACCACCGCGCAGATCGCCGCCACGCTGCGCACGTCCCCTGGTGGGCGGCCGAACCACGCCGTCCGCCTGCCCGCGCCGTTCGAGCTGGGGGAGCGGCTCCTGCCGCTGTCGCCGTACGAGCTGGGCAGCCGCCTGGGCCGCGACGCGGGCCCCGCCGAGCCGCACAGCATCCCGGCCGAGCCGCACGGCATCCCGGCCGAGCCGCACAGCATTCCGGTCGAGCTGCACGGCATTCTGACAGAACCGCACGGCGTCCTCGCCGGAGCGCGCGGTGTCCTCGCCGAGAGGCGGATCCCCGCCTCCTACCTGCGGGCGTCGGAGGGGCAGCGGCGGGCGCTGCTGGCTGGCCTGCTCGCCGGGCTCGGCGGCAGCGAGATCGCCGTCGCCGACGAGAGGCTCGCCCGCGACGTCCGCGAGCTGGTGCTGAGCCTCGGCTACCAGGCCACCGTGCGCGCCGAGCAGTCCGCCGGGTACGTGATCGACGTGTCGACGGCGGTACGGCACATCGTCGACGCGCGGCCCGTCCCGTCGCGACCGGTGCGCTGCGTCGAGGTCGACAACCCCGACCACCTGTACCTCGCGGGCCGAGCCTGCGTCCCGACGCACAACAGCACGCTCGGCCTCGACTTCGCCAGGTCCGCGGCGATCAAGCACGGGATGACCACGGTCATCTTCTCCCTGGAGATGTCGCGCAACGAGATCACCATGCGACTGCTGTCGGCGGAGGCGCGGGTGGCGCTGAACGCGATGCGGTCCGGCCTGATGGGCGACGAGGACTGGACCAGGCTGGCGCGGCGGATGAGCGAGGTCGCCGAGGCGCCGCTGTTCATCGACGACTCGCCGAACATGTCGATGATGGAGATCAGGGCCAAGTGCCGGCGCCTCAAACAGCGCAACGACCTGCGGTTCGTGGTCATCGACTACCTCCAGCTGATGAGCTCGCCGAAGAAGACCGAGAGCCGCCAGAACGAGGTCTCCGAGATCTCCCGTGCGATCAAGCTGCTGGCGAAGGAGCTGGAGGTGCCGGTCATCGCGATCTCGCAGCTCAACCGAGGCCCTGAGCAGCGCACCGACAAGCGTCCCATGGTCAGCGACCTGCGTGAGTCGGGCTGCCTGACCGCGTCCACCCGGATCATGCGCGCCGACACCGGCGCGGAGGTGACGCTCGGCGAGCTGCTGGAGTCCGGCGCACGCGACATTCCCGTCTGGTCCCTCGACGACCGGCTCAAGCTGGTGCCCCGGACGATGACGCACGTCTTCCCGAGCGGCGTGAAGCGGGTCTACCGCGTCAGGCTGCGGTCCGGCCGGGAGGTGGAGGCCACGGCCAACCACCCCTTCCTCACCTATGACGGCTGGCGTCCGCTGGAGGCCCTGACGGCGGGCTCCAGGGTGGCGGTGCCCAGGCACGTCCCGCCGCCGCTCGACCTGGCGCCCGTCGACGAGCCGGCCGAGCTCGCCCTGCTCACCGGTGAGGCCGTGCCCGCCCCGGCGTTCTCGCTGCCCAGGAGGCAGCTCGCGGAGTTCCTGCGCCTGCTGTGGGCGGCGGGCGGCAGCGTCGAGGGCGAGGTGCGGTACACGTCCGGCAGCCGCCGGCTGCTCGACGACGTGGCCCGGCTGCTGCTCCGCTTCAACGTGATGACCAGGATCGACGGCCGTTCGCTGGTCGTCGACGGGCCCGAGAACCAGCTCCGCTTCCTCGACGAGATCGGCGGAGGCCCGCGTCCGGTGGTCGAGGCGAGTGCGGCGCGCCTGCGCGGCGCCGCGGGGGCGACCGTGCCAGAGGCGCTGCGGGGCCGGCTGCGCACCGCCCTGCTGGAGCGGGAGCCGGTGCCGGCCGGGGGCTCCAGGGAGCGGATCGGCAGGGTCGCGGCCGTCCTCGACGACTCCGACCTCGACCTGCTGGCGACCAACGACGTCTGCTGGGACGAGATCGCAGTGGTCGAGCCCCTCGGCGAGCAGCCCGTCTACGACGCGACGGTGCTGGGCACGCACAACTTCGTCGCGAACGGCATCAGCCTGCACAACTCCATCGAGCAGGACGCCGACATGGTCATCCTGCTGCACCGCGAGGACGCCTACGAGCGCGAGTCGCCCAGGGCGGGCGAGGCCGACCTGATCGTGGCCAAACACCGAAACGGCCCCACGGCAACAGTCACGGTCGCTTTCCAGGGCCACTACAGCCGTTTCGTGGACATGGCCCAGCACTGATCGATTCTCCTGTAGAACCCGCGATTCCGTGAGCAAGTGCGGCTGATCATGAGCTTTGATAACGCTCCGTGATGCCGGAATGGGCCTTCTCGTCGGGGAAGACCCACTTCCGGAGCGCCCAGAAGCGGAAGACCATGGCGATCAGCGTGCCGATGATCTGCGCGCTCATGAAGTCGGCGATCTCCTGGGTCACCAGGCTCACATCCGGGGTGTCCAGGCGAAATACGTACCGGGAGATCCATAGCGGCGCGGAGCTGAGCACTAGACCGACGCCACTGACCAGGAAGAACAGCGCCGCCTCGTGACGGCGCTCGCGGCCGCCCCTGGTCCGGAACGACCATTCGCGGTTCAACACGTAGGACACGATCGTCGCCACGAGCACCGCGATGATCTTCGCGGTCACCGGCTTCGGTTCCAAAATGGTCAGCTTCAGCCCATAGAAAACCGTGTTGTCTACTAAGAACGCTGTTCCACCCACCACCGCGAACTTCAGCAGTTCACGGTGCTTCAGCGCAAGTGCGTGCAGCGGTTCCGGCAATCTTGCGAGTACTGCGTTTGCTATTCGGAGCACCCCCGATCTTCTCACCAGCCGAACACCCTGGTATCAAGACTTACGGACATGGCTTGTCCGGCTCCTCAAGGCAATCAGCAGATTCTGTCGTGGACCACACCGCCATATCGCCGCCCCAGACGTCATCGTCCTCGACCGCGCTGGTGTCCGCGTCCCCTGAGCGCGCCTGGAAGTTCGTCCGGGAGCTGGTCCTCAACGGCCGGACGGACGCTCTCGCGCTGGCCGCTGAGTTCGCCGAGATCGCCGCGCCGTCCACCGACAAGCTGCTCAAGCTCTGGTCGCAGGCCCTCGACCCGGACGGCTTCGCCGAGCACCTGCTCGCCCCGCCTTCGCCGGGGAGGGACGTACCGAACTGGAGCTCCGCAAGCGCTACTCGTTGACCGGCCTGCGGCACCTGACGATGCTGCGGACGCTGCGCCTGGACCACTGCAAGGGTCTGACGGACCTCTCCGAGCTCGCCGCGCTCACCGGGCTGACCGAACTCGAGCTGGACGGCTGCGGCCCTCGCGCACCTGCCCGCACTGCGTGAGCTGGTCGTCCAGGGGCTGGAGCAGATCGGCGACCTCACGCCGTTCTCCGGGCTGTGGCAGCTGGAGTCTCTCTGTGTGGCGTACGCCGACCTGCGAAGCCTCGGCGAACCCGAGAATCTGCCCGCCCTGCGCACGCTGGAGCTCTACAACTGCCTCGCCCTGAACGACCTGGGAACTGTCGCCGACCTTCCGAGCCTCAAGGAGGTCACGGTGCACGAGTGCCCCGCGCTCCCGCCCGACACCCTCGCCGAACTGCGCTCTCGCGGCCTCCTCGCACAGTGAACGCACCGGAAGGGAGGCGGGTCCGGCGGCGGAGGAGGTGGCTGGTCTCGGCGGGTCACGAGCTGGGCAACCACACCTACACCCACTGCCGGATGGTCTTCGTCTCCCCGGACACGGTCGCCGCCGAGGTCGAGCCCACGAACGCGGTCATCAGGCAGGCGGGTCAGCGGGGCGAGATCCCGTTCCGGCCGCCGACCGGCAAGAAGCTGCAACGGGCCTCCGCGCCGACGGGTACCGCTTCGTCACGGTCTCGGAGCTGCTCGCCCGCTAGGCGCCGAGGCTCCGGCGGAGCCGTTCCAGCCGTTCGGCGGTCCACTCGACGGCGGGGTCGGGTTCGATGAAGGAGAAGGCGGTGGCGGCGGCGCCGATGGCGGGCAGCGACCAGTCCGTCGTCCTCGCCGACCCGAAGGGGGTGGCCCGGATGCGCCGGGTGGCCACGTCCGGCGTGGACATGGCCATCGTGACCAGCCCGCGCATGCCGGCCTGGGCCAGGCCGGCCATCGTCTCGAAGGTGGCGCCGAGCTCCGGACGCAGGCGGTAGCCGAGGAGGTCGGCCAGATGGCGGTAGGCCGCCGCCATCCGGTCGACGAACGCCTGCTCGGACCTGGCCAGGGCGTGCTGCACGTCGGTGCGCAGGTCGCCGTCGTCCAGGCTGAGAAAGGTGGCGTGCAGCGCGATGTAGGTGCGCCACTCGGTGGAGCCGTGGATGGTCTCGAAGTCGCGCAGGGCTCCCTGGCGGAGGATCTCCAGGCACAGCTCGTGGCGCAGCTCGGGTGTCTCCAGCCAGTCCAGGTGGTCGTGGATGACACTGCTGACCAGCTCGATCGCCGAGCCGCCGGCCGCGATGGCGGGCGTCGTCGCGCGGGCGATCTCTCTGAGCAGGTCGCTGAAGAACAGGTCCTTGTACGGCCAGCGGCGGTAGACGGCGCTCCGGGAGACGCCCGCGTCGCGGATGACCTCCTCGAAGCTGATGTGTTCGAGGCTCACGGTCAGCCCGGTGCGGTTGACCATCGCGACGGCGGTTTCCAGCATCCGCTGCTGGGTCTCCTCGTCCGACAGTCGGCGGCGCCGGCGGGTCAGCCCCGTGGGCGGCTGGTCCTTCATGCTGCACCCGCTCTGAGACATGGAATTCGACATTCCAACTTATCGGCTCAGCCGCTCGGAGATGTCGAGCCAGGTCGTGACGTCGGCGGCGGTGAAGTGGCCGTCGTAGGCGAGGGGGACGGGCAGCTCGCGCAGCGCCTGCCGCGCGTCGAGCCGGGGAACACGGGTCACGAACGAGCCTCCTCGAGCCGGGACGCGGGCCCTGCCGATTGTGACGTACCAGACAGGCGGCGGCGGAATCTGCGCTGATCACCCCGTGCTCTAGCGAGAGAGTGAAGCGAAGGGAAACGCCATGACCATCCTGATCGCCTACGACGGCTCCGCTGATTCGCGCGCCGCCATCGAGTTCGCGGCCAAGCACCTGGCCGCCGGGCCCACTGTGATCCTCACCGTGTGGGAGCCGCTGCTGGTGCAGCTCAGGAAGTACCCCCTCGCGGGGGCCGGGGTGCTCGGCGACGCGGCCGACGACTGGCAGGCGGAGGCCGAGCAGAACGCCAAGGAGGGCGCGGAGCTGGCGACGGCCTCGGGCCTGAGCGACGTGAGCTACCGGGCGGTCGCCGACAACGAGTCGATCTGGAAGACGATCGTGGACGTGGCCGACGAGCTCGACGCCTCGCTGATCGTGACCGGCTCGCGCGGCCTGGCGGGGGTGCGCTCGGTGCTGCTGGGCAGCGTCTCCAACCACGTGCTGCACCACGCGCACAGGCCGACCTTGATCGTGCCGCCAGTCAAGGCGTAGGACCCGCCGGCTGGGGCGGGGAGCAGTAGGCGGACTGGGGCGGGCACAGCCGGGTGTCGATGCGCCTGGCTCCCGGCCCCTCCCGGCCCAGCCGGTCGTGCGGGTTGGCCACCGGGCACCGGTCGAGCGAGAGGCAGCCGCAGCCGATGCAGTCGGTGAGGTCGTCGCGCAGCCGCTGGAGCTGCTCGATTCGGTCGTCCAGCTCGGCCCGCCAGGTGGACGACAGCTTCGCCCAGTCGTCGCGGTTGGGCGTGCGCTCCTCGGGCAGCTCGGCCAGCGCCTCCCTGACGGTCTTCAGCGGGATGCCGAGGCGCTGCGCGAGCCGGACGAACGCGACCCTGCGCAGCGTGTCGCGGGTGTAGCGGCGCTGGTTCCCCGCCGTGCGACGGCTGGTGATGAGGCCCTTGGCCTCGTAGAAGTGCAGCGCCGACACGGCGACCCCGCTGCGCTCCGCGAGTTGGCCGACGGTGAGTTCCTTGGCGTTCCACGCGACCCCGGTCATAACCTCGACTCTACTTGAGGAATGTGGACGGGCCGGTCGAAGAAGGTCTCCAGGACCACGATCGTCCGTGTGCCTGTCACGCCGTCCACCTCGAACACCCTGCGGAGCACCTGCTGCAGCTCCTGGGTGCTGGACGTGCGGACCTTGAGCAGCACCGAGGCCGGCCCGGCGATGACGTGCGCCTCCTCGACCTCCTCGATCTCCGCCAGCCGTCCGGCCGAGTCGCCCATCCAGGCGCCGCCGTCGACCATCACGTACGCGACCACCCCGCGACCGAGCGCCCCCGGTTCCACCTCGATCGTGGTGCGCCTGATCACCCCGCGCTCGCGCAGCTTGCGCACCCGCTCGTGCGCGGCTCCGCTGGACAGACCCACGGCCTTGCCGAGCGCGGCGTACGGCTGCGTCGCGTCCTGCTGGAGGAGCCTGATCAGCATCCTGTCAATTTCATCCACAGGATGATGATATCTCCCAATGTTGGGGATAAGCCGAACCATGTATGGTTCAAGCATGATGGACACCATTCCGACAGACTTCGAGGTGCTGGACGAGCGCTTCGCCACCGTCGGCGGCGACGACAAGGTCGAACGGCTCTTCACCGGCACCCGCTGGGCCGAAGGGCCCGTCTACTTCCCGGCCGGGCGCTTCCTCGTCTGGAGCGACATCCCCAACGACCGCATGCTGCGCTGGGACGAGCTGACCGGCGCCGTCGGCACCTTCCGCCAGCCGTCCGCGTACGTCAACGGCAACACCCTCGACCGTGAGGGCCGCATGCTCTCCTGCGAGCAGGTCAACCGCCGGGTCACCCGCACCGAGCACGACGGCTCGATCACCGTGATCGCCGACCGCTGGCAGGGCAAGCGGTTCAACAGCCCGAACGACGTGGTCGTGCGCTCCGACGGCTCCGTCTGGTTCACCGACCCGCCGTACGGCATCACCAGCGACTACGAGGGCGTCAAGGCCGACCAGGAGATCGACGGCTGCCACGTGTACCGGGTGCACGACGGCGAGGTGCGGATCGTCGCCGACGACTTCGAGCGGCCCAACGGTCTGGCCTTCTCGCTGGACGAGAAGCGGCTCTACGTCGCCGACACCCGCCGCAACCACCTGCGCCTGTTCGACGTCCACGACGACGGCACGCTGTCGGGCGGCAAGGTCTTCGCGGAGAACTCGGGCGAGGGCAGGTTCGACGGGCTGCGGCTGGACGACACAGGCCGCGTCTGGGCGGCGGTGGGCAAGGCGGTGCACTGCTACCACCCCGACGGGACCCTGCTCGGCAAGCTCCACCTGCCCGAGTTCGTCGCCAACCTGGTGTTCGGCGGGCCCAAGCGCAACAGGCTGTTCATCGCGGCCTCGTCCTCGCTGTACTCGCTGATGCTGAACGTCACGGGGGCGCGTCCGGTCTGGGCCGCGTAGCGGTCACTCCCAGCGGAACAGCCGCACGGCCAGCCCGCCGAACAGCAGCAGGCCGCCGGCCATCACCGCGACGTGCAGCAGCTGCGGCGGGTGCCCCGCCCAGGTGTCGCGGAGCGCCTGGGCGAACGGCCCGGCCACGGAGAAGTCGCTCACGGTGCGCAGCGCGTCCGGCATGATGTCGCGCGGGAACCACATCCCCGCCAGGAACATCAGCGGGAACATCACCGCCGAGCCGATGCCGGGCGCCGTCTTGCCGTTGGGCGCGATCGACGCGATGACCAGCCCGATGGCCAGCAGCGCGGCGGAACCGAGCAGGAAGACCAGCACGAACCCGAGGAACTGCCTTGGCATCGCGGTGCCGAGCACCAGGTGGCCGACGACGATCAGCAGCGACGTCGACACGACGCCCACGGCCAGGTTGATCAGGAGCTGCGCGGCCAGCAGCCGCCCCGGGTGGACGGGCGTCATGGACATCCGCCTGAGCACCCCCTGCTCGCGGTATCCGGTCAGGACGGCGGGCAGCACGGTGCAGCTGAGCGTCAGCAGGGCGAGCAGCGTCATCATGGCGGGCAACAGCGTGTCGATGCTCCGCTGCCCGCCCAGGTTGGGGTCGGGCTTCGACATGTCGGGGATGTTCCCCAAGGCCAGCAGCAGCACCAGCGGCAGGCCGATGCAGAAGAACATGGTGGGCCAGTCGCGCAGGTGCAGCTTGGCCTCCACGACGAAGATCTTCCTCATGCCAACTTCCTTCCAGTGAGTGCGAGGAACGCGTCGTCGAGCGTGGCCCGCTCGATCCGCAGGTCGCCGGGGACGATCCCGTGCTGGGCGAGGGCGAGCGTGACCACGTGGGCGAGGTTGCCCGTCCCCGACACCACGACGTCCCCGCCGCTCCTGCCGACCTCGTCCACCTCGGGCAGTTCCAGCAGGAGCGCGTCGTCGAGCGGCGCCGACGGCCGGAACCGGACCCGCTGGCCTGCGTCGGCCTGCGCGATGAGCCCGGAGGGCGAGTCGATGGCGACGACCCGGCCGGCGTCGATCAGCGCCAGCCGGTCGCAGAGCCGCTCCGCCTCCTCCATGAAGTGGGTGACCAGGACGATCGTCACCCCCGAGTCGCGGACCTGCTCGACCAGCTCCCAGGTGTCCCTGCGGGCCTGCGGGTCGAGCCCGGTGGTCAGCTCGTCCAGCACCGCGACCCGCGGCCTGCCGATCAGCGCCAGCGCGACGGACAGGCGCTGGCGCTGGCCGCCCGAGAGCTTGCCGAAGCGGGTGTCCCGCTTGCCTGCCAGCCCCACCTGCTCCAGCAGCGCCTGCCAGTCGGCCGGCTGCGGGTAGAAAGAGGCGTAGAGGTCCATGGCCTCCCACACCTTGATCTTCTCGGGGAGCGCGGAGCTCTGGAGCTGCGCGCCGAGCACGTGGCGCAGCCGGTCCCGCTCGGTGCGGGGGTCGAGCCCCGCGACCCGGACCGTCCCGCTGTCGGGGACGCGCAGCCCGGCGACGCACTCGACGGTGGTGGTCTTGCCGGCGCCGTTCGGGCCGAGGATGCCGAAGATCTCGCCCTCGGCCACCTCGAACGACACGTCGTCCACCGCGACGTGGTCCGGATAGCGCTTGTGGAGGTTCCTGACCTCGATGACCTTCATGACCACGACGCTAGGAAGAACATCGTTGGCGCGGAATCACGGTGGATACCCAGCAATGGTGTATCTAGCTGCAGTACCGGACAAGTCGCGGTACCCGCAGACTGGAGGCATGCTCAGAAGGTACGGCCAGGTGCTGGCCCTGCTCGCGCTCGTGCTCGTCGAGGTGCCTGCGTTCGTCCTCAGCCTGGGCGTGCTCCTGCTGTCCTTCGCGCTGGGCATGGTGTTCCTCTTTCCGCCGCAGGTCCGGATCGTCAGGTGGCTGGCCGAGCACACTCGGGCGCTGCTGCGCGCGTGGACGGACCTCGACATCGACCCGCCGTACCTGCCCAAACCGCCGCCGCCCCAGCGGATGGCCGACGGCATGTACCGCACCGACCGCACGCTCTACAAGACGCCCAGGATCCCGGCGTGGAACGACCGCTGGAAGTGGATGGTCAGCGACCCGGCGACCTGGCGCGACGGGCTGTGGCTGTTCCTCGACCCGCTGGTCAAGGTGAGCCTGGCCCCGCTGCTCCTGCTGCTTCCGGGGCGCGGGCTGCGCGTGTACGGGCTGTGGTGCCAGCTCCTGCTCTCCGCGACCGCCGCCAGCCGCCTCGCCGGGCAGGTCAGCCACCTCAACCGGGCGCGCAACCTGGCCGTCGACTCCCAGGCCGCGGAGATGCGCAGGATCGAGCGGGACCTGCACGACGGCACCCAGGCCAGGCTGGTCGCGATCGGCATGACGCTCGGCGCGGCCGAGCAGCTCGTCGACGACGACCCCGTGGCGGCCAAGGCACTGCTGAGCAAGGCCAGGGAGGCGTCCTCCGAGACGCTGACCGAGCTGCGCACCGTCATCCGCGGCATCCACCCGCCGGTGCTGGCGGAGCGGGGGCTCGCCGACGCCGTGCGCGCGCTGGCCATGGACAGCCCGCTGCGGGTGGTCGTGGACGTCGACCTGCCGCACCGCCCGGAGCCGCCGGTGGAGGCTGCCGCCTACTTCGCCATCAGCGAGCTGCTCGCCAACGCCGCCAGGCACGGCGGCGCCACCTCGGCGGTCATCGACATCAGTGGCAACGGCCCCGACCTGCGCATCACCGTCACCGACGACGGGATGGGCGGCGCCGACCCGAGCAAGGGCAGCGGCCTGACGGGCATCGAGCGGCGGCTGGCCGCGTTCGACGGCGTGCTCGCGCTGAACAGCCCGCCGGGCGGGCCGACCACCGTGATGATGATGCTGCCCAAGGCGCTGCCCGACCACTGGGCGGGCAGCCTGCCCAAGCTGCCGCGCTGGAAGGCCGTCCTGGTGGCGTCCCTGTGGGGCACGTCCTGGTGCCCGATGTTCCCGCAGGGGATCGTGGCGGCCATCGTCAAGATCTTCGGCATCGAGGGGGACAACTGGTTCCTCGCGCTGCATCTGCCCGAACCCTGGCAGTGGCCGATGATCGTGTTCATGATGGCGCTGGGCACGGCCATGTACGTGCTGGCCATCGTGATCCCCCACCACTCCAACAAGATGCGCCGGTTCGCGTATGCCACGCCGAGCCACCTAGTGTGCAGTAAATGACCCGGGTACTCGTCGCGGAAGACCTCTACCTGCTCAGAGACGGGCTGGTCCACCTGCTCCAGGCGCACGGCTTCACCGTGGTCGCCGCCGTGGAGAGCGGTCCCGAGCTGCTGAAAGGGCTGGTCGAGCTGCGTCCGGACGTCTCCATCGTGGACGTACGGCTACCGCCCACCTTCACCGACGAGGGCCTGCAGGCCGCGCTCGCGGCCCGCCGGCAGGTGCCGGGGCTGCCGATCCTGGTGCTCTCGCAGCACGTCGAGCAGCTCTACGCCAAGGAACTGCTCGCCGACGGGTCAGGCGCGATCGGCTACCTGCTGAAGGACCGTGTGTTCAACGCCGGGCAGTTCGTCGACGCCGTCCGCCGGGTCGCCGGAGGCGGCACCGCGATGGACCCCGAGGTCATCGCCAAGCTGCTGGCCAGCAACGCCAGACACGAGCCGCTGGCCGCGCTCACGCCGCGCGAGCGCGAGGTGCTGGAGGCGATGGCCGAGGGACGCTCGAACGCCGCCATCTCCCAGCGGCTCTACCTCAGCGAGAGCGCTGTCGCCAAGCACACGGCGGGCATCTTCGGCAAACTCGGGCTCGCGCCGTCCGACGACGACAACCGCCGGGTACTGGCGGTTCTGGCCTACCTGAACAACCGCTGACCCCTCCGTGAGGGCTTCCCGCGCTGCCTCCACCCTCCTCCTGGAGACCAGGAGTGTCGGCACCCGCACCTTCTTGTCGGTGGGACCGGCTATTTTCATGAAGAGGCAGGCGAGTGGAAAGGGTCAATCAGGTGAAAATCCGGGTTAACCGCGATGTTCTGGCAGACGCGGTGGCTTGGGCCGCCAGGGTCCTCCCCAGCCGGCCCGTGGTACCCGTGCTCTCCGGGCTGCTGCTGGAAGCGGGCGACGGGCTGAGCCTGTCCGCGTTCGACTACGACGTCTCCGCACGGGCCACGGTCGAGGCCGACGTGGCGGAGGAGGGCAGGGTGCTGATCCCCGGCCGCCTGCTGGCCGAGATCAGCCGGAGCCTGCCGGCCGAAGACGTCGAGATCGTCACCGAGGGCCCCGAGGCCGTGCTCACCTGCGGCAGCGCCGAGTTCGGGCTGATCACGATGCCGGTCGAAGACTTCCCGACCCTGCCCACGATGCCGCCGGCCATCGGCGCGGTCGGCGGCGGTGTCTTCGCGTCCGCGGTCAGCCAGGTGGCGCCCGCGTCCAGCCGCGACGACACGCTGCCCATGCTCACCGGCGTCAGGGTCGACGTCGACGGCGAGTCCGTCACGATGGCCGCCACCGACCGCTACCGCATCGCCGCCCGCGAGTTCACCTGGCGTCCCGCCGGGCCGGGCGTCGCGGTCTCCGCCATGGTGCCCGCCCGGGTGCTGGTCGAGGTGGCCAAGTCGCTGCGCGGCGGTGAGGTGTCGGTCGCGATGGGCGACGGCGTGGCCGGGTTCGAGAGCGTCGGCCGCAGCACCACCGTGCGGCTGCTCGACGAGCAGTTCATCGACTACCGCACCCGCCTGAGCTCCGACTGGTCGATCAGGGCCGACGTGCGGGTCGCGCCGTTCGTCGACGCGATCAAGCGGGTGGCGCTGGTGGCCGAGCGCAACACCGCCATCCGGCTGTCGTTCACCCAGGGGCAGGTGCGCATCCAGGCCGGCGGTGGCGACATCGGCCGCGGCAGCGAGGTCGTCGAGTGCGAGCTGCGGGGCGACGACATCCAGATCGCGTTCCAGTCGCAGTTCCTGCTCGACGGGCTGACGGGCATCGAGAGCGAGCTGGCGCGCATCAACCTGGAGTCGCCGAGCCGCCCCGCCCTGATCCAGGATGTGCCCGGCGACGGCCAGCCAGCCTTCCGCTACCTGGTGATGTCACTCCGCCAGGGCTGACCGAACGGCCGGTCTCACCCCAGGGCTGACCGCGCGCCTTCGGCCGGCCCGTACGGCCGTCTCACTGTCTGGAGCGACCGGCGGGTGTCACCGCCCGGTCTGAGGGGCGCCGCCGTCCTGTCGGGGGCCGGGAGGTCACGGCGTCCCGGCTGACTGGCGCTCCGCGATCAGGCGGAACACCCGTTTGAAGGCCGCGTAGTCGGCTTCGCCCACGGCCTGGGCGTGGGCGCGCTCGATGGCGGCCATGGCGGCGTCCGACTTGGCCATCTCGTCGAGCCCTTTCTTGGTGGGCACGATCAGCTTGGCCCGGCGGTCGGCCGGGTCGGGCCGGCGCTCCACGTACCCCAGGGCCACCAACTCGTCCACCAGGGTTCCGATGACCTGTTTGTGCTGCCCCGACTGGGCGGCCAGGTCGGTGGCCCTGCTGCCCTCCTCGTCGAGGTAGGCGAGCACGGCGCCGTGCCGGGGCCGCAGCTCGGGGTGCCCCTGCTCCCCGACGGCGCCGAACAGCTCCCGCTGCAGGCTGAACAGTGTCCGGCTGGCCAGGATGCCGAGGTCCGGGTCCTCCCGCTTGCGCTCGCTCCTGCGCACCATCACGCCTCCATTTAGTCACTATCTTTGACTGTCACTAATTCTTACTATATCGTCGTACTGCGACCACGGCAGTGGAACTCGCCCCGGCCGAGGGCGCCGACCGCCCTTGGCCCGCTACGAGCTGATCGACCAACGGGTGCCCACGGAAGAGGGCGCCGCGACCGAGAGTGGGCACTGACCATGACCATCCTGATCACCGGCGCGACCGGCACCGTCTCCAGCGCGGTCCTCCAGTCGCTGCCCAGCACGGCCGACGTCCGGCTCCTGGTCCGAGACCGGGCCAAGGCGCCGACCGGATACGAGGTGTCGGTGGGCGACCTGGACGATCCCGCGACACTCGGCCAGGCGTTCGCGGGCGTCGACACCCTCTGGCTGCTCACCGCGATGGGCCCGCAGGCGCCGCACGCCAGCATGAACGCCGTCTGGGCGGCCAGGAAAGCGGGGGTCCGGCACGTCGTCCGTATGTCGGCCATCGGTGCGTCCCACGACGCCCCCACCCGCAACGGACGCCTGCACGCCCTCTCCGACGCCGAACTCCAGGCCTCGGGCCTCGACTGGACGATCATCCGCCCCGCCTTCTTCATGCAGAACCTCTTCGGCTCGGTGACCGGCACCACACTGTACGGATCGACGGGCGACGGCAAGATGGGCCTGATCGACGTCAGGGACATCGGCGAGTTCGCCGCCGGCGTCCTCACCGACCCGGCGCCGCACAAGGGCAAGATCTACACCCTGTCCGGCCCGGCCAGCATCTCGCTGCGGGAAGCGGCGGCGGAGGCGTCGGACGTCTACGGCGAGCCGATCGCGTACCAGCCCGTCACCCCGCAGGACGCCTACCAGGCGATGCTGGCGGCGGGCCTGCCTGAGTGGAACGCGGCGGTCAACGTCGAGTACGGCATCGCCTACTCGGGCGGCTGGGGCGACTTCACGACCGGCGACTTCGCCCAGGTGACAGGCCACGACGCACGCTCCTTCAAGGAGTTCCCGAAGGACCACGCAGCTCAGCTCCGCCCCACCGGCAACTGAGATCGGCGAGACCATGGACACCCAGGGGGGCGGGTTCGGACACGTCCTATGCAGAGGTACGGGTCGGCTCGCCCCAACGTGCGGCTCGGCGCGGCTGGGTGGCTTGGCGCAGCCGGATGGCGGGCTGGTGGGCACGGCCCGAGGAACAGGTCGGCTCGGCGCGACGGGCGGCTTGGCGCAGCCCGCGGGATCGTGGGCCGGGCTCGCTTAAGTGGTATGGGTGAGCCGCGATGAGGGTGCGGTGTCGGTTCGATCAGGAGGCGTCGGTGAGCGCGATGAGGATGTGCTCCATGCA
The DNA here is from genome assembly GCF_040614375.1 of Nonomuraea sp. NPDC005983. Classification (NCBI taxonomy): domain Bacteria; kingdom Bacillati; phylum Actinomycetota; class Actinomycetes; order Streptosporangiales; family Streptosporangiaceae; genus Nonomuraea; species Nonomuraea sp. NPDC005983. Next base: position 92,922 of record NZ_JBEXUP010000002.1, on the reverse strand, counting down.
CGCGTGCCCCGCACGCTCCGCCGCGGTGGCGTCGCCGGCGGCGATGGCACGGGCGATCGCGTCGTGCGGGATGTAGCTCTTGTTCAGCGAGGTGCCCGCGGCCGTGATACTGGCGCGCAGCGCCGCGGAGAAGTCCTCGTAGAGGTCGATGAGCACGAGGTTGTGCGTGGCGTGCGCAACCGCCATGTGGAAGGCCAGGTCGGCCTCGACGAAGAGGTCGGGGTCGTCGAGCTCCCAGGCCCGGTCGCGCTCGGCCAGCGCGGCCTCGATGCGCAGGATGTCCTCGTCGTTGCGGCGGGTGGCGGCCAGACGAGCGGCCTCGACCTCGAGCGCTCGCCGCACCTCGAGGATTTCCAGCTGCTCGGCCTGACGCAGACGCCTGAGCATGGCCCCCGACAGCTCGCTGGTGGCGCGCACGTACGTGCCGTCGCCCTGGCGGCACTCGAGCAACCCGGCGTGCGTCAGCGCACGCACGGCCTCACGGACGGTGTTGCGCCCGACCCCGAGCTGCTCGGCCAGCACGGTTTCGGTCGGGATCTTCCCGTTCATCTGCCACGACCCTGAGGTGATCTGCTCCTTGAGCTGATCGATCACCTGGTCGACGAGCGAAGCCCGCTGAGCCGTACGCAGACTCACAGTCCGCCTCCTCCGGGAAACCAATCATCCTATGAGTCAATGACTGGTAGACCCTAATTATTCCAGACTCCGAAACACAAATCTGGAGCCCCCGGAGAGTTCAGCGAGAAATGCTCGCGTCGACTGTCACCCCCGCCATCGCGGATCGGACCCCAGCGGCCTCAAGAGCCTTACGATACGCGGCGGTCTGCTGAACCCGGTCTCCGGCCCTGCCGTACAGGTCGCCCAGCTCGCGCCAGCAGCGCGCGGCCTGCCTGTCGGAGCCGAACACCGGCCGGTTCAGCGCGCTGAGCAGCTCGTGCGCGGCACGCAGGTGCGCGGACGCGTCGCCGCCGAGATCGAGCGCGACCGTGCCCAGCAGCAGCCGGGCCTCGGCCGCCTGCGTGCCGGCAGCGTCGTCGACCAGCGCGAGCGCCGACGCGGCCAGCTCGCCGGCCCGCGCCGGGTCGTTGGCGCGCAGCCGCACCCTGGAGTGGGTGATCAGGCTCTGGCCGTGCTCGCGGGCGTTGTCGCCGGACGCGGCGAACGCGCGGGTGGCCGCCTCGGCCAGGCGCTCCGCCTCGGCGATCGGCGCGCTGTCGAGCCTGGCCCAGTGCATCGCGGTGCGGGCGAGCTGGAGCGCGAGCCTGTCGTGGCGTCCGGCCATGATGGCGTCGTCGGCGAGCCGCACGGCCAGCGCGGAGTCGTCGCCCGCGGCCGCGGCGACGCTCGCCTGCCACAGCGTGTGGATCTCTCCGGAACGGTCCATAACGTGTGGCACCCCGCTCGTCGCGAGCACCTTTTCCACGTACTGGAGCTCGGTGGAGTGGCCGTCGTGCTCGCCGCGGGCCTCGACCAGCGCGGCGGCCAGGTCGATGGCGATCTCGCCCTGCGTGATCTGCAGGCGCTCGGCGTTGTCCAGCGCGTGGGCCGCGAGGTCGCGGGCCCGCAGGCGGTCGCCCGCGCGCAGGTAGCAGCGGCTCAGCGCGACGGTGAGCGGCAGGTCGGCCAGCCGTTCCGGATGCGCCGCGGCCTCCCTGCGCAGCCGCTCGAACGCCTCGACGGCCTGGCCGAGACGGCCCTGGGCCTCCAGCGCGCGAGCCCTGCCGAAGCGGGCGTGCGCGGTCAGCATGGCGTTCTCCTCGTCGGCCGCCTTCACGATCTCCGTGAAGCGGTCGGCGGCGACGGCGGGATCGCCGTGCTGGAGCTCGAGCTCGGCGTGCCGCAGGCCGAGCTCGGTGTCGATGCGCTGCCGAGGTTCGATCCCGTGCAGGAGGAACTCGGTGGTGCATCCCAGCCGCTCGGCCAGAAGGCGGGCGACAACCGGAGTCGGTGTGCGCTTACCCGACTCGATGAGTGAGACATAACTGTCCGACAGGTCGGGCCCGGCCAGTTGGGCCTGGGACATCCGCCTGTTCAACCGCAGTCCGCGGACGCGGTCACCGATGGTTCCCTGACTCGGCATCTCATCTCTCAAGGCGGGGAAGGGTCAACAACACGCAATGATTGCATGAAGTAGCCGAATCGGGTATCCCCGCCTGAAGAAATCCCTACAGGGAGATTAATCGTCTCCGTCGTCCTTGCCCGGGAATAGCATCTGGCAGACCTCCAGATACAAGGTCTCGGGATAGGGGATGTAGTCCACGTTCGACAGTGCCTGATCTTGACCGGCCGACTCGAGGATGAACTCTCCGTAGCCGAGCATGCGCCCAAGCAGAGAACGCTGGAAGCTCATGTCGGTGACCTTGCCCAGTGGCATCATCGCGACCTTGCGCGTGATCAGACCGGTAGTCAACAACATGCGCTTCGAAGTCACCACAAAGTAATCGACTGACCACTCCGCGACTTTCCATACGAAACGGATCAGTAGGAGTAGCCAGAGCCACCAGACGACGACCAGGGCCGTGCCGCCGCCCTTGTCACCGAAGAACTTGCTGAGCAGTCCAGCGATGATCAGGCCGCCGAAGACTTCGGCGACCGGACGGAGCAGCACGGCCGGGTGGCGCCGCACCATGATGACCTGTTGTTCGTGGGGGAGTAGGTAACGGTTGACCGACGACGGAGCAGAGTCCCCGTGGGTCACAAGTCTCATGCGAGGTTGTTCACGAATTGAGCCAGCGAGTCTGCCGCGTTGAACATTGTGTCGAACGCCCCTCTGACCGCGTCTGCGGCGTCAGCTGGTCGTGCGAACAGGTAGTACGCCACAAAAGCGAGACCACCCCATGTGAGGACCTTTTTGACCTGCACTGTCGCCTCCGTACCACTTACCTACTACGCCCGCCCTATACATTACCCACCCCGCAGCCGGGGTAAAGGTAACTTGACGGGTCATTTTTGATCTTGGTTACCCACGCTCGCTTGCCACGAGCGCCAGAACGTGAAGGTGCTTGCGGGCGATCCGTTCGACAAGGCTGGGATGGGCATAGCCCGTGACCTCCAGCGCGCCGTAGTGCGCTGCCTCCACGCAGCGCGTTACGGTGGCCGGGGAGTGGATGCCCGCGAACTCGTCGCGCAGCGCCAACTCCACGTCCACGTACGGACTCGGTTCCGCCTCGGTGCGCTCGTTCACGAGAACACCTCGGTAGCCGGAAAATCGCGCATCGTGCCCCCTCGCGCCCATGCGGAAGTTGCCTTCCTCTCTTTACATACCCACACAACCACAGTATGTAACGAAGAGACGACTCTGAGTGACGGAAAGGGACTTTCTTCAGACGACGCCGTACAGCCGGTCGCCGGCGTCGCCCAGGCCGGGCACGATGTAGCCGCTCTCGTTGAGCCGGTCATCCAGGGCGGCGGTGACGAGCCGGATCGGCTTGCCGGAGTTCGCGAACACCTTGTCCATGTACGCCAGCCCCTCGGGCGCGGCGAGCAGGCAGATCGCGGTGACGTCCACGGCGCCGCGGTCGAAGAGGAACTGCACGGCGGCGGCGAGCGTGCCGCCCGTGGCCAGCATCGGGTCGACCACGTAGCACTGGCGGCCCGACAGGTCGTCGGGGAGCCGGGTCGCGTACGTCTCGGCCTGCAGCGTCGACTCGTTGCGGATCATGCCGAGGAAGCCGACCTCGGCCGTCGGCAGCAGCCTCGTCAAGCCGTCGAGCATGCCGAGCCCCGCCCGCAGGATCGGCACCACCAGCGGGTACGGCTTGGCCAGCCGGACCCCGTGGGCCTGCGCGACCGGGGTCTCCACGGTCACGTCCGAGACGCGGACGTCTCTGGTTGCCTCGTACGCCAGCAGCGTCACCAACTCGTCCGCGAGTCTGCGGAAGGTGGGCGAGTCGGTGCGGACATCGCGCAGCGTGGTGAGCTTGTGCGCCACGAGCGGATGGTCGACGACGAGGGTTTCCATAAGGGACAACGGTATCTTGTGTGGAACGTAACGGCACGTCGCGCGTTGGTTTTGATCACAATTTGGTCGGAGCGGCACACGACAGGCGGTCGGGTCTGGAACGATTGGAGGCCGTAGAGGCGCTATGGCTCTCAGAGGTCGGGTGGGAATGGCGATGACGGACGAAGACGCGCTCGACTTCGCCATCGTGGTCTATCGCGAAGACGGACGCTGGGACGCCGAGCTGCTTCCCGCGACGCTCACCTCCGACCTGCACGGGCTGATCCACGCTCTGCGCCAGCAGCCCAGCGAGAGCCCCACGATTGGCCTGGTCGCCGTTGGGGATGAGTTCTTCGTGGCGCTGCGTGTTCTCGGCGATCGGGTGGACGTCTTCCTCTCCGACATAACCGCGTCCTGGGACTTCCCGCTCGCGCGGCAGGTGCTCGAGTACCTGGACGTGCCGGTTCCCGACGAGGAGGAGCTCGACGAGATCCTCCTGGACGAGGACACCGTGCTGCCCGCGGGAGATCTGTCGATCTTCGCTGACCTCGGGCTGGACGAGATGGAGCTGGGCATCCTGTCCGGCGACATCGACCTGCTCCCCGAGGACGTGCTGTCCAGCATCGCCGCCCGGCTCGGCTTCTCGGAGCCGTTCGAGCGTGCCATCGAATCGGTCTTCGGCTGACCCTCTTCAGGAGCGCGGACATGGCGAACACCTTCTCTGCGGCCTTCGTCAAGACCTCAACCGGCTGGAGCGGCGCCGAGGTGGATCTCAGGGACGCCGAGATCGTCGACGACCTCGGCGACGCCGTGTCCGACGCGCTCAGCCTGTCAGGTGACGAGCTGGCGCTGCTCTGCGTCGAGGTGGAGGACGAGTGGTTCGCCATCGTCCGCTACCTGGGAGAGGAGGAGCCGAGAGTGTTCCTCTCCGACGCCCACGCGATCCTGTCCGACAGCCTCGGCGGGCTGTTCGCCGAGTTCGCCGGAGTGTCCACCGACAAGGACGGCAACAACCTCGGCGTGCGCCCGGCCGGTGACTTCGAGCTGCTGAGCGACCTGGGCGTGAGCCCTGAGGAGCTGCTGGAGCTGAGCATGGAGGAAGGGGTGCTCCCGGCCGACATCCTCTCGGTGATCGCCGAGCGGCTGGCGTTCGCCGACGAGCTCGACCGGTTGAGGTGAACATCCAGGACGCGATGCGCCTGGCCCTGGCGGAGGCCGCCGAGGCCGGCAGGCGGGGCGAGGTGCCCGTCGGAGCGGTGGTGCTCGGCCCGCTCGGCGAGGTGCTCGCGGCGGCCGGCAACGACAGGGAGGCCGGCGCGGACCCCACGGCGCACGCCGAGATCCTCGCACTCAGGAAGGCCGCGCAGGCGACGGGCCAGTGGCGGCTGACCGGCTGCACGCTGGTGGTCACGCTGGAGCCGTGCACGATGTGCGCGGGCGCGGCCGTGCTGTCGAGGGTCGAGCGCGTCGTCTACGGCGCGGTCGACGAGAAGGGCGGTGCGGTCGGCTCCCTCTGGGACGTCGTCAGGGACCGCAGGCTCAACCACCGGCCCGAGGTCGTCATGGGCGTGTTGGCCGAGGAGTGCTCCGCCGTCCTAAAGGAGTTCTTCGCTACTCGGCGGATCCGGTAAGCTCGTCGGCGGTGGTGTCGCCTAGTGGCCGAGGGCGCACGCCTCGAAAGCGTGTGATGGGGCAACTCATCCGTGGGTTCAAATCCCACCACCACCGCCACTCAAGGGCCTCTGACCTGCAACTGCGGGTCAGAGGCCCTTTTGCTTGCCTGCGGCGGGTCGTCTCTGCGGGTGTGGTCAATCCTTGTCGGAACGGACGGGCCGCCCGCCCCTCGGGGGTGGCGGCGGGAGGGCGAGGACCGCGCGGACCGCGGCCGCCAGACGTTCTCGGCTGTCGGCTCCGATGACGGGCCGGCCGTCTGCGGACGGCGCGGCCAACGCCCGGCGGAACACAGCCGTCGGCAGGTCGACGACGCACAGCGTGATCACCTCGACGCTGACCCCGTCGGCCCGGCCCCACAGCGCCCGCGCCAGGCGGGTCAGCAGCGCCACCAGCCGCTTGTCCAGGGCGAAGATCGCCTCGGCCAGTTCCTCTGGCACCTTGGGGCCGAGCAGCTGGTCGCGGCGTACCGCCACGAGCATCCGCGCGGCCGCGGGCCGCCTGTCGGCGAACACCGCGGGCGCGCTCGCCGCCGCCACCACGGCCTCGACTGCGGCCTCGGCCGCCTCGTGGCCGCCCCTTTGCGCCGCGTCGACGAGCTCGACCTGCAGATCCAGGAAATCTCCCGCCGCCCTCAGCCACAGCCGGCCGAGTAGCACCGGCAGCGAGCCGAACGCGTGGTAGACACGGGGCGCTTCAAGTACTACGCGGGTCCGGTGAAGGGCTACGGCAAGAACCTCTGCGTGACGATCGTCGCCGCACACGGCGACCACACGGGTACCCGCCTCAACGACGGCACCCACGGCTACCGGCAACTCGAATCCGTAGCCTGCAGATAAAGATCATCTGTCCCCATTCCAGGGAACTCAGTCCGTAAGGCTGGATTTCTGGCGAGGTGCGCCTCTACCGGCTGCTGGGTGCACATAGGCGGGCGGACCGGTTCGCGTTCCGCCGCCTTCAACGGAAAGGGGCTCCGAGCCAAGCTCGGAGCCCCTTTCCGGATGTTCCTGGATCATTCGCTCGGCAGCTCCAGGACCCTGGCGTGCAGGATCGACCTCTGGTGCAGGGCCGCGCGCAGCGCCCGGTGCAGGCCGTCTTCCAGATAGAGCTCGCCCTGCCACAGCACCACGTGCGGGAAGAGGTCACCGTAGAACGTGGAATCGGCGGCTAGGAGCGAGTGCAGGTCCAGCATGGCCTTCGTGGTGATCAACGAGTCGAGCCGGACCTGCCGCGGAGGGATCTGCGCCCACTCTCTGTGGGTCAGACCGTGGTCGGGATAAGGGCGTCCGTCGCCGACAAGCTTGAAGATCACCCCATTGATTTTAGGAGAGAATTCGTTTCCTCGCGCTGCCTGATGGCATCACCGCAGCTCCGACTGGTCGCAATCGGCGGGTTTGCCGGACTTGTAGCCCTGCTGGAAAGCGTTGACGCGTTGTTTGGAACTGCCGTGCGTGAACGATTCCGGATCCACCCGGCCGCGGGTTCTGCTCTGGATCCGGTCGTCGCCCACCGCCGCCGCGGCGTCGAGTGCCTCGGCGATGTCGGTGCTCGTGAACGGCTTTTCGTAGAAGCCGGTGTCGACGGCGTTCTTGGCCCACACGCCCGCGTAGCAGTCGGCCTGCAACTCGGTCGGCACGGAGCTGCCCGACGAGCCGAGCCGGCCGAGCAGGTGTTGCGCGTGGTGGCCGTACTCGTGGGCGATCACGTACGCCTGCGCGAACGGGCCGCCCTTGGCGCCGAACCGGCTGTGCAGCTGGTCGAAGAAGCTCAGGTCCAGGTAGACGCGCTGGTCGCCGGGGCAGTAGAACGGGCCGACCGCTGAGCTGGCCGCCCCGCACGCGGTGCGCAGGCTGCCCGAGTACAGGATGGTCTTGGCCTGGCGGTAGCCGGAGATCTGCGTCCTCCAGTAGCCCTGGACACTGTTCACCACGCCGACGACCCGGCACTTCTCCGACTGGTCGGCGTCCTTGCCCGTCCGGCACTCCTGGGCGAGGTTCGACGGGGGCCGGCGCTGGGTCGGCCGGTCGCCGCCGTCGCCGATGTTGTTGAGCACGAACACCACGACGAGCGCGATCAGTGTGACGATGCCGCCGCCGCCGATGACCATGCCGCCCGGGAACCCGCCGCCACCGCCCCCACCGCCGGCGTCCTCGACCTGTGAGGAGTCGAGGTCGGCGTCGTCCCTGAAGTCCATCGATGACGTCCCTTCTCGGAGGCTGCCCGAAGACAGCTTCCCGAAAGGGACGCCCGGACGCCACCGCGGACGGCGGAACGGATCATCGCACCCGGCGCGCCAGGGTCCGTGCAGGCGGCGCCGGTTGGTGAGGGACACCTTCCGCGCGGGTGGCCGGACATGGGGGGCGAGCGGGGCATTTCGGGCGGCTCAGCTAATCTGCCCGTATGACGGGCGGCTTGCTTGGAATCGCGCTGGTATCCCTCGGTATGGTCCTCACCCCGGGGCCGAACATGATCTACCTCGTCTCCCGGTCGATCACCCAGGGCCGCCGGGCCGGCCTGATCTCGCTCACCGGCGTGGCGCTGGGCTTCACCATCTACCTGACCGCCACCTGCCTCGGCCTCACCGCGATCTTCGCGTACGTCCCCGTGGCGTACACCGCGCTCAAGCTCGCGGGCGCCGGCTACCTGCTCTGGCTGGCCTGGAACGCGGTCAAGCCGGGTGGCACGTCCGCCTTCGAACCGCGCGACCTGCCGGTCGAACCGCCCCGCAAGCTGTTCGCCATGGGCCTGCTCACCTGCCTGCTCAACCCCAAGATCGCGATCCTGTACCTCTCGCTGCTGCCGCAGTTCATCGACCCCGCGATGGGCCACGTCCTGCTGCAGAGTCTGGCGCTCGGTTCGGTTCAGATCGCGATCGGCACCCTGGTCAACGGCCTGATCGCGGTGACGGCGGGAACCCTGGCGGCCTTCCTGGCCCGCCGCCCGCTGTGGCTGCGCGTGCAGCGCTACTTCATGGGGACGGTGCTCGCCGGCATCGCCATCCACCTGGCCACGGACCGCACCAAGGCCCTGGTGACGGCGTAGCGCCCCTGGGGTTGCGCGCGCGTCACGTCCGCGTCGCGGACCGGTGGCGTGGGGCTGGCCACGATGGACGTCGACAGTCAGAGCGGTCGCCGTCGATCGACTCGGGTGGCCGGACCCGATGGGGAGGGGGCGCCCCATGCACCGCACGCGCTCTACCATGCGGCTCGTTCTCGCTATGCTCGCCGCTTTCGCGCTATCTCTGACCGTGGCGATCGTGGCATCGGCCTGGCCCTCGCGGAGGAGCTCGCCGCCCACGATCGTGCTCGACCTCGGTGGCAACGGTCATGGCGACAGAGGTACGGCTCCGCGGCCGTCGGGCCGGGGGCACTAGCGTCCGTGGCCGGGAAGGCGCCAGCGCCGCTCCGCGCCGGCAACGTGCGTCTCGACGGCCAGAAGTGGGAGTAGGCGCTCAAAACGGCGCCGGCTCCTCGCCGCGGCAGGGCTGCGGCGAGGGCCCATTGACACCACGGTCACGTGGCAGCAGGCGACCCCGCCGGTCATCGACCAGGTGACAGGGAACTGCGCTCGGCGCTGGGGGTGATGCCCAGGCGTTCCAGCAGCAGCCCTTCGCGGGTGGACCAGGGGCAGATCTCCACGCGGGCGGCCTGGCAGGCGTCCATGATGGCCTCGGCCACCAGCGCGCCGGCAAGCGACTGCTCGGCTCGGTGGCGGCTGATGCCGGGCAGCTCACCGCGGCGGGAGGTGCCGGTCTCGGCCAGCAGGGCGATCGACGCCCGTAGCTGGGGCAGGGTCAGGTCCTGGCCGCTGTGCGGGGGCCGGCCGGACGGCTTGCCGTACGCGGCGACGAGCCCGGCGAGCTGGGCGAAAGCCTTGGAGCAGGCCAGCACGCGGCCGCCCGCTGGGGCGGTCGGCAGGCGGGGCAGCTCGCTGAGCGCCTGGCGCAGATGCTGCCTGAGCTCTTTCAGGTGCCTCTTGGACGAGATGACGCCTCCGGGCAGCCACCGGCGTGTGACCGTCCTGGCCCCCAGCGGCAGTGAATGGACGACCTCCGGCTGGACGCCGGTGCCGGCGGCGATCTCCACGGTGCCGCCGCCGATGTCCAGGACCAGCAGCGGTTCGGACGTGCTGCCCGCCCACTGGCGAGCGGCCACGTAACTCAGTCGCGCTTCCTCCTGGCCTGGCAGCACCCGCAGCCGGGTGCCGGTCGTCCGTGCGACCCGGGCGATGACCTCGTCGCGGTTGGGAGCGTCGCGGATGACGGAGGTGGCGAACGCGAACACCTGCGGCCCCTGATCTGAGTCCTCGCCCAGTGCCTGCGCCACCGCCTGCTGCACGCTGCGGACCCCACGCTCGCGCAGGCGTCCGTCGGGCGTGAGCATCTGATGCAGGCGAAGGCGTACCTTGCGGGATAACAGCGTCTGCAGTGCCCCGTCAGCGCGCCGTTGCCGCCCTCGCACCACCGTGAGCAGGGCACTGTGGCACCCCACATCCAGCACCCCTGCCTTACGCATCGGGCACCACCTCCTCATCTTCGGGGAAGGCCCCCAGTGGCTTCTCGGTACCTGGGGGGCAGATTCACCTTCCCTGCGATCACTGGAGAGCGCCAGCGGTTCTCAGCAAGGAGACGAAACCCACATTGTGCATGGGCCCCTTCAAGGAACCACGGGGCGTCCGTCGAAGCAGGCGGATCGTCCCTCAGCGGTCGAGCCGCGCTCAGACAGGCAAGCTCCTCATCAGGTCGATCCGGGCGGACGACGTCAGGGCACATGCCGAACGTCATCAGGCAGTACCGGCACCTGCCACGTCTGGTGCAGCGGTGGTGACCAGCCGTGCGAGAACGGCCCCTGCCGTGACTCAATCAGCCCGATGACTTCCTCGCGAGCTGCAGTGACCCGCCGATGCACCTGATCGTCGACCAACCCGAGCCGCCGGCCATGGTGATACTCGTCCTCGTCCTTCCACCGGAAACGTGAGCAGTCCGGGTCGACGATCAGGTCCAGCAGGAGATCGAAGGTGTCGATGCCCATGCGGGTGCGCTGTTTCGGCAGGTCGAAGTCCACGTACCAGGCGAGCGGCCGCTGATCCGCGTCGAAGTACTGCCGCACGGTGAAATGGGCGTCGAGGCAGTACCAACTGCGCACCGTGGTATCGCGCCACGCCCAAGACCCGAGCTCCCAGGTACCCGATGCCAGCTCATGGATCGTCCGCTCCCGGTGGAGCCCACCGTTCAGGAACGAAGCAATCCATGTGGTCGATACCAAGCTGCGCAGACCTGGCCAGTTCGCCACCACGAGGTACTCATCGCTGTCCTGGAGCACCCGATACGGCATCGCCGACCACAGCTTGCCGTTCCACACGTGGCGACGGACCACGGTCGCACCCGGCTCGAAACGTTCGGACTTGATCGTCATGCACTCGATCCTGCACTGCCGGTTCGGAAACAGGAGCGAGCCGGCGTGGCCGCTTAGCAATCAAGATTCGAAAGGCCGGGCTCGGGTGGGTCGATCTTTGGGAAGCAGGCCGCTCAGCTGGCGTCGGCGGGCCCGCCTGAATAATCGCTTGCATGTCGGGCCGCTGCTCACCATCGTGAACACGATGAGCGACGTGCCCGAGCGATGGACCCAGGCGAGTGTCTACCCCGACATGTGGGCGGACCCCGACGAGGATCCCCGCAACAAAGACGGAGTCAGCCCCGACGGTGAGTTGGCGACGTTGCAGAACTTCCTGAGGGACTATCGACTGACCCTACAGATGAAGTGCGAGGGGTTGGATCCGGAGAAGCTGGCGCGCCGGTCGGTGCCGCCGTCGACCATGTCCTTGCTGGGTCTGGTCCGCCATCTTGCCGAGGTGGAGCGGGACTGGCGCAACTGGATTCTGCCAGCGGACCCAGCACCGAAGCTGTACGGAGCGCGTGATGCCGACTTCGAGGGAGCCGTTGCGGAGCAGGCGCTGGTCGAGGGCGCATTCGCCGATCTTGCTCGTGAACAGACGGCAACCGATGCAGTGCTGGCCGAGTATCCGGATCTGGGCGCGCGGGTGGGTCAGGACGGCATGGCTGTCCGGGAGTTGTGGGTTCACCGGGTCGAGGAGTACGCCCGCCACTGCGGGCACGCCGATCTGCTGCGCGAATGCATCGACGGCCGGGTAGGGCAATAGCGCACGCGACCCTGTACACGCTTTCCAAGTCTGGCTGACCTTCGTTCACCACCGGTCATGGCGGTCTCTCATCTCCGCGTACGCCTACCACCCCGTCAGGACCTTTGCCTGGCGCCGCGACGAGCAGCACACCGCCCCCGCCCTGCGCAGGTAGACCCAGCCCGGCGCCCTGTGCTGCCGACGAACTCGTGTGGTGTTACGGGGTGCGCAGGCCCTCGTGGTGCTTCACAGCGAGGCGCCAGACCATCAGGATCGCCACCACGCTGAAGCATGCGTCCAGGATGTATGCGACGGACATGGCATTGGATACCGGGATCATGTCCGTACTGACCATCGCGTGATCCTCGCTGGCCCCGGTGTCGAAGGACAGGTCGAGCATCTCCCAGGCCAACCACCGCGAAGCCATCACGAAGAACAGTTCGACAAGGAAGCCGACGACTCCCCACACGATCACGAGCACGGAGGTGGGCCCGGGACGCCGTGGATGGCCGAGTCGCCAGATCTCGTTGACCATGATGATCAGCGGGATGTGTGTCGCCAAGCTGACCAGCGTGGCCGGCAGGAACAGGATCGGTAGCACGGTACTGACGAGTCCGAGCACGACGGGCACGACGAACAACGCGACCAGCGTCTCTTTCTTCCACTGGACCCTGCCGGGCGTGCGCAGCTCGATGTTGCCGCGCATCCGCAGCAGCATGACGATCCAGATGACGGTGGTGCCCCAGACGAGTAGGGTGCCTGCCCATCCCAGCGCGCTGAGCTGTGCTAGTCGGTCGGTTGCCTCGCTGATGGTGAGGTCCGGTACGTCGGCGTGCAGGGCCTGCCACTGCGTGATGTTCGTGATATCCAGCAGGATCCCGGCCACGAGGGCGATGTTGATCGCTACGGCGAGTCCGCCGACCCGTCTGGGGCGCGGTGGTGGCGCCGGCGGGTGCGGCTGGGGCGGTGGTCCGTACTGCTGCTGGGTCATCACGTGACTCCCGAGGGTCGGTGGTGGAGGTGTGCTCTTGGGCGGGGTTCAGGACGACTGATCGTGACGCGACGGCAGGTGGCGTCCCATTCCGATGTCAGCAGGAAAGGCCAGGTCATGGCGTGGACACGGCCGTGGCGTCACCGTTGTCTCCATCGGAGTGCCGCCCGTCCTCGATGACTGCGACGCGGAATTGCAGGTATCCGCTGTCGTCTGCCAAGCAGCTGTCGGCGTGCTCCTGGTGAAGGTGTGCTGCGATGACTCGAGTCTGTGCAGCGGGCGTGAGCCGTGTCCATGTTCGGCGGGCATCGTGAAGATCGAAGTTCGTTATCTCAGCTCATCCCGATGTTCATCGATGTTGCCGAACAATGGCGAGCACCGATGAGCGAAGGAGTACCGATGGGGCGCAACCCGAATCCATTGGAGGGAGAGGGCCCCGTCGTCGAGTTCGCCGACCGGCTGCGCCGATTACGCGGAGAGGCGGGGCTGACCCAGCGCACGCTGGCCGCCAAATGCCACTACGCGCCCAGCACGATCTCCATGGCGGAGGGCGGCAAGAAAGTTCCGTCGTGGGAGGTCGTGCAGACCATTGTCAAGGCCTGCGGCGTCGCCGACCTCACCGAGTGGCGCGAGGCCTGGCACGCTACCCAGCAGCGAGACACCGCCCAGGAGGAGACCACCGCGCAGGAACTGGCGGGCGATCCTTCCGGGAGCGCTGCTCCCCGGCAGGAGGCGTCAGGGCGGAGGTGGGTGCGGGCCTGGGGCGTACCGGTGATCGTGGCGGTTGTGTCGTCGGCCCTGACGTGGGCGGTGGCGCTGGCGGTGCTGCAGCCCCATCCCAGGGCCATCCCCACCGCTCAGGCCACCCCCGCCACGACTTACCCCGTGGGCAGGGACCCAATGCCGACGCAGGCCTGCGGCGGCACCACCTTGGGCTACGACTGCCAGGGCAAATCGCCGCGCATGTGGGGTTGCTGGGACCCCGCCAACGCCGTCATCGGCAGCATCAAGGAGATCAACACCAAATACGGTACGGCCTACCTGGAGAACTGGTACTCGAAGGCGTGCGGCACGAACTGGGCCAGGCTGAAGATGCCCGACTCCTGGTCGGCTCGGCTCGAGATCGTCTCCAGGGAGGCCAGGCTCTGCCATCCTGCCGACTGCACCACCTACAACACCACCGTGCCGCCCCTGTACACCAACATGGTCTTCGGCATGAACAGCCCCGTTACCGCCCACGCTTTCATCAAGCTGCCCTCGGGCGAGCAGAAGAAGGTGACCGCAGACACCACAGCGGGCTGACGGGCACTCCTCTTGCACAAGAAGGGGGCACCGCCGGGCAGCCCAAGTCGGGTAGGCCCTGGCCAGGGCAGGCAGGCCTCAGGCAGGCGGTGCCAGCAGGCCTACCCGATCAAGAAGCGCATCATCCAGATCCCCCACGAGCACCCCGTTGTTCACCGAGGGCCGGCAATGGGGAATGATCCGCACCCAAACCGGCGGCCCCTCCTCGTAGCCGAAGAGCAGATGGAGCATCTCCCGTCGTCCGCCACCGCCAACATCGCCCCGCCCGCTGCCCCATGGCCTCCGGGGCGAGGGCGACCTGACCCGGCACCATCGACATACTGGACGGACTGACACCTTTTGGGCTGTTCGTCCGTCTCAGTAGAACGAGCATGCGGCGAAGGTACCGAGGAGCTGATCGTGGACGCGGCAGAAGACGATGAGAAAGTGCAAGCCGCCGCCGTCCTCGTGGGTGACGAGCGTGCCTTCGGCGAGCTCTTCGAGCGCCACCGGCGGGAACTGCAGGTGCACTGCTACCGCATGCTCGGTTCGTTCGAAGAGTCGGAAGACCTGGTGCAGGAGACGTTTCTACGGGCGTGGCGCGGACGCGCAACCTTCCAGGGCCGGGCCACCTTCCGTGCATGGCTGTACCGGATTGCGACGAACGCCTGCCTTGATTTTCTCGCCCGGCACCCTCGCCAACCGCGAGTGCGTGAGGAGGGCCAAGGGACGGGCCTGGGTCCGCCACCGGCCGAGATCCGGTGGCTTCAGCCGTACCCGGACCGGTTGCTGGAGCCGGTCGCTCCCGATGACGCCGAGCCGGACGCGGCCATCGTCAGCAAGGAGACCATAGAGCTGGCCTTCCTCGCCGCCATCCAGCACCTGCCGCCCAGGCAGCGGGCCGTCCTGATCCTGCGCGACGTGGTCGGCTGGTCCGCGAGTGAGACCGCCGCGCAACTCGACACCAGTGTCGACTCTGTCAAGAGCGCTCTGAAGCGGGCCCGCTCCACCCTGCGATCACACCTGCCAGAACGGCGAATCCGATGGGCGTCGTCGACGGCTGCGAGCGCGCGGGAGAGGGAACTGCTGCGACGGTTCATGGACGCCCATGACCGGGCCGATCTGGCCGCCCTGGCGACGTTGCTGAGCGAGGACGTCCGGATGACGATGCCTCCGCTGCCGTTCTGGTTCTGCGGTGTCGACGCGGTCCTAGGCTTCGCTGCGCAGGCCTTTGGACCAGGCTCGCCGCTTCATCGGGGGCGGTGGCGGAGCGTCCCCACCCAGGCCAACCGGCAGCCGGCGGTGGCGGGATACATTCGCCTTCCGAGGGAGTCCGAGTACCGGGCGCAGGTGCTGAACGTGCTCGTGATCGAGGACGGGAAGATCGTCGAAATCACCGTCTTCGAGGCACGCCTCCTGCCCTCGTTCGGGCTGCCGCCCGTGTTGGCCCCGGGCGGCGCCCCCTTTTCGGGGCGTCCGCAGTCTTAACCTCGACCGGCCACGATGAGCGTAGCCGGAACGAGAAGGAGCGTTCCCGATGACCCCTGACACTGTCGCGAGCCTGCCACAGGGCGATGTCCGTTTGCTGGACACCGCAGTGGCCCGGCGCCTGCTCGTCTCGAAGGAGTTGGCACGGCTGGCGTACGTGGCGGCGGACGGCACGCCGCGAGTATTCCCGATGTTGTTCCACTGGACGGGTGACGAGGTCGTCATGTCCACGTTCGCGGGCGCGCGGAAGATCGCCGCTCTGCGGGCCCGGCCTGATGTCGCCATCACCATCGACGCCGCTTCGACACCACCTGAGGTCCTGCTCATCCGCGGCCGAGCGGTGGTCACCGACGTCGAGGGAGTCGTGCCGGAGTATGCGCTGGCCCAGTACCGGTACGGCGGGCCGGACCAAGGCGCGGCCAACGTGGCGGCCGTGGACCACCCCGGCACCAGGATGGCCCGCATCGCAGTCCGCCCGGCCTGGGTCGGCGTCCTCGACTTCCAGACCCGCCTGCCGGGCGGCGTCAACATGGCGGACTTCGAACGCCGAGGCCGGTCGTGAGCGGGCCGCACCCTGCGACCTTCGTGCTGATCTCCGGCGCCGGGACCGATACGTGGTACTGGCGCCCCCTGGCCGCCCACCTGCGTGCGCGCGGCCATGAGGTGATCGCCCCAGAGCTGCCCTGTGACGACGACTCAGCTGGTCTCGTGGAGTACGCCGACGTGGTGGCCGACGCCGTCGGCGACCGTACCGGACTCGTGGTGGTGGCTCACTCCTTCGGAGGGTTCACCGCACCACTGGTCTGCGAGCGAGTGCCGGTCGACCGACTGGTGCTGCTGACGGCGATGATCCCCGCACCTGGCGAGCCGCCCGGCGAATGGTGGGCCAACACCGGCTGGGAACAGGCACGGCGGGATCAGGACGAGCGCGACGGCAGGCCGCCTGACGACGACCTCGCCCTGTTCTTCCACGACGTGCCGCCTGAACTCGCGGCGGAGGCTCAGAAGCGGGCTCGCGCCCAGTCGGCCACCCCCTTCGCCGCCCCGTGGCCGCTCAAGGCCTGGCCAGCCGTGCCGACTGCGTTCCTGCTCTGCCGCGACGACCGCTTCCTTCCAGCAGGTCTCATGCGCCGACTGGTTCGGGAGCGTCTGGGAGTGATCCCCGACGAGATCGACGGAGGCCACATCGTCCCCCTCAGCCGTCCCGGAGAACTGGCCGACCGGCTTGAGAACATTGAGTGTGTGATACCGCCGAATCGACCGCAACGCCCCTCGACGTAGCGAGCAAGGCCAAGAGAGGGCTGCCGGCGGCATCAGTGCTGGAGGCTCCGGAAGATCGCGCGGCGTGGGAGCGGCCGTGACCGATGTCATCCGGAACCGGTGGCCAAGCAGGTTGACCGGCCTGCTTCGGGAGGTGGGCGAGGAGGAAGACGAGCCCCCCGAAGAAGCCAACTGAGACCGGACATAGCGAAGGGGCCGACTTGGATGGGGTCGGCCCCTTCGCGTTTACTGCCTCAACCAGGCGCGGAGGATAGGGGATTTGAACCCCTGATAGGTTGCCCTATACACGCTTTCCAAGTCTGTAGATCTATGTTCGCCGCTGGTCACAGGAGTTTCTAGCTGGGCTGTAGTCCTTGGACCGGGCCCTGGTGAACTTCCACGAACGACGGTGAACTGAGACTGCGAATGAGACTGAGAATCCTGCTGAATCGCAGCTCACGGAGAAGTGCGGCGCCTTCTCCGCCCAGGTTCGCTTCGTCCTAGCAAGAGACAGGAGAGGCGCATCAATCGCTCGAAGCGGGGGTCCTCCTCTTTGGAGCTCAGGATGGTAACCGCCGCAACGATCACAAGGGCGAGTATGGCCAGCGCAGCACCTCCGGCCAGCACATAGCCCAAGACAGGGTAGGCCCAGACTCCCCCGACCCCTACACCCGTCAATGACGCTGCGCCTGCCCATCGCCCTACTGCTCTCCATGTAGAGCCTCTAGGAGATGTCGGCTCAAGGTTTGGTGCTGTCACCAGGTTCTGCCACCGCGCGTCGTTGGTGCGCTCGACCCTGGATCTGTAGAGCATGCCATTATCGGTAACGCCTCTCGAGATGCCCATCCGGAAGGTAGACGGCCTCCCGCGCCAACGGGAGGCCGTTCGCTTTCGCGAACGAATGCCGTCTGAGTTAAGGGTCCCGGTGTCCACCGACAAAAAGCCCTTGCTCCGACATGTGTCTCTACCTGCGCAAACACCGGATGATCTTCGTGGTGCTGGACTTCCTAGATCACATACATCAACATGTGTTGATGGCTGCCTTAGAGCAAGATCCGATGTACCAAAAGGCACGGTTGACCATCGATGGTTCGGCGCGAGAGCTAACTCGATCAGTCGGCGTATGGGGACTGTTGGCTGAGCTCCGTGCCACGGCTGTTCTGCGTCAGGCAACCGAGCGGCATATCCAGCATCTTCTCAGCCAGTCGCATCGGGCAACCCGGGCAGGACTGGGTGATCCGAAGCTGAACCCCACGTGGGAAGAGATTGGCCAAGCTCTCGGGGTGAGTGCGCAGGCCGCTCATCGGAAGTACAGGGCCTGGTTCGTGTCCTAGAAGCAATCAGCCTGCTGTAACACCTGCCAGGGGTGTTATAGCAGGTTTGGCGTCTAGCGCCCTGGAGGAGCGAGCGAAGCACCGCTCGCTCTTCCCCGCGTTCCCCTCGCTTTAGGGACAGCAGGGACAGCTCACTCAGGGCCGTGTCCCTTCTTGTTGTCTGCGTATGTGCTGCGCAAAGCATGTTCAGGGACAGCAGGGACAGCAGGGACACTGCCTATTCTTTCCCTGAGGGCTGTCTCGACCCTGTGATTATTTTCGTCTCCGTTAGGCTGGCCGTCTCGCCGATGCCTCGGGCCTGTACCTAAGAGGTAGCTCCAGTGCATCCGCTACAAAAGGCGACCCTCACTAAGGACCTTGGCGGCTCGCTCTTGTATCTCTTCTTTTATCGCCTCTAGACGTTGTGATGCCTCAGCCAGAGCGGCTGCATCCATCGGGTCTCCTCCATGAACTACATGGTTTCTTAGGTGCCGCAACCGTTCAAACTCAGGCTCCAGGCGGGGGTGAAGGACTTTCGCGCGCCTGAACAATGCAGAGGTTGGCATGGCTGGCTGGCGAACCTCGAGTAGAACAGCGAGTTCCCGTGCCAGGCGTTCAAGGTCGTTCCAGTGATCCAGAAAAACGCCCAACTGGTGACGAAAATCCCGACGGTCGGAGGCGTCTTCCCGGGCGGTTGATCCGTATTTGCCCTGCAGTGCTCTATACAATTCGTAGCGCGTGGGATCTTCAGTTAGAAGGGCATCGCTGATCTGCTCTGCAAGTGGTCGTACTTCAAGGTTCCCGTGCAGGGCTTCTATATATCGAGCAAGGTGCTGGGAGGTGTTAAGGCCCAAATGGGCCGTGAATTCGAAGAGAAGGTCAACGCGCCCTAGGCCGGACTCGCTGATCGGAGCTTCCGTCTTGTCTGCCGCGAGGCGTATTAGATGAGCCGCCAGCTCGTAGTGGTTCGCGAACGGTTGGCCATCTACCGTGACTCTGGCTTCCCCCGCCTTCTGCAGCATCTCTAGAGCGATCTCACCACTGATCACCAGACCATTGAGTTGGTCTAGGATGGCCTGCTCGGTGTCGGAAAGGTCTCCTGCTAGCGGTTTATATGCTAGATCGTGCTCTACTTCCGACCAGGCGTGCATCAGGATCGATGCTACCTGTATCTCGATCCTGGCTCTCGCGTACCGCTTGTCTGGCTCGCTTAGACGGTGTTCTTGGAGCTGCACCCTATAGTGGAGAGCCGAGTAGCCGGTGAATCGCTTACCCTTAGTGCTGGCATCTACCGGCGGGAAGATCTTCTTCTCTTGTACATTAAATAGTCTGTGAATTACTCCATCAACTTGAGTCCGCTCCGCAGGAAAATAAAGCGCAACGCGCACGCCTGACAGATCCACGATGTCATCATAGATATCTTCTATCGAGTTGTATCTACTATCGATCGAGTGTCGTTGAATGCATTTAGCTCGGAGGCGTGAGACTGATTTAGCCCTGTGGGTGACGATTGATCGAATGCCTGCCGCTTGTAGTGTTGTCTCGAGCTCTTGGGCTGCGATGCGTCCTACTTGTTCGTAGTAATCATATTCTTTGGTGTATCTATTTATGAACTTATCGATGAATTCCATAACTGTTGACCCACCCGCTAAAGCAGCTTGCGCATTGACGTTCGCCACAGGATAGCCCGTCTCTAGCGGCAATCGCAGTCCGATGAAGATGGCCCTGTAGCGCCCCAGGAAGGGGCGCCTCCGCGCGTCATGGCTTCCTCTTCCCGCCGCTCAGATGCAGCGAGATAGCCGTCGGGGGTTGTTATCGCTCATTCCGGCACAATCTTCGCTGTGGTGAGGTTTCGAGGGCGCGTCTCAGAAGGAAGCGTGGGTTTGCACTGGTCATGGTCAATGGGGATCTGTGGAGCGGCAGCGATACGGACTGTCTGCCTATGGGCCTACATGCTTCATGCCATGCAGCTCCAACACCTTGGCGACGGCCAGGGCGCGGGGGTGGTATCGAGGGGCGTCCCAGGAGATGAAGACGTTGTGTGAGGTGAGGATGGGCTCGCGGAAGATCCCTGGCCGGTAGAGGTCGGCCAGTACACCCACGCTCTCGACCGCCCGCACGGTGTACAAGGCGAAGTCCGCCCGCAGCATGGGGCATTCCTCCAGAGCCTTGGGGATGCAACTCCAACACGTCGGTGGGGCGTTGGTGCGGCCACTGTTCAAGCCGGTGCGCTCGAACACGGTCTTGGTCAGAGGCCACGGGATCAGGTGCGATCCAGAGTCCATCGCCGGAGCGCCGCACACCTGGCATAGCAGCTTGTCCATGCAGCGCCACTGCCGGCGCGTGTTGAGCTTTCTCATGCGCTCAGGTCCCCGCAGCTCAGGCTTGTCGCGCAAGTCGCGGGTCCTTGCCCGGAGGACCCCCGGCCGCCATGGTTCCGCTCTGGGCGGGGCGATCCAATCCCCGGGCTGGGATGGCTGGTAGGCCAGGCGTAGCTGTCCGGCAAAGGGTTCGAAGGCGATGGGATCCGTCACCAGTTCGTTGGCGAACGCGATCGTGTACGGGACGGTCGTGTACCCGGTCATGGTTGCACTTCCCTGTGTGGAGTCGGTCACCATGCGCTTAAGGTTGCTCTATAGCGCAATAGCGTAAAGGTGCAGAAGCGCTATTGCACCAGAATCATGGGACGGTGCAGGTTGACCCGAACTCGTTCACGCCGCTCTATCGGCAGGTGGCTGACCTGCTGCGCGCCCAGATCGAAGAGGGCACACTGCGGCCAGGAGACAAGCTCAAGAACGAAGACGCCCTGGCGGAGGAGTTCGGCACGGGCAAGGCGACCGTTCGCCAGGCGCTCCGGCTCCTGCGTACCGAAGGGCTCATCGACACGGAGAACCGGCGGGGGAGCACCGTCCGGCAGCCACCGGAGTTGACCGTGGTGAGCCTGGAGAAGTCGGCAAGGATCACCGCCCGGATGCCGATGGCCAAGGAGCGCATGACCTTGAACCTGCCGGAGGGCGAACCCGTGTTGGTCGTCACCTATGCCGATGGTCGAGCTGAAGTCCTGGCGCGATCAGCGATCGACGCTGGTCCCGCGTCGGGGGATCAGGAAGCGTAGGGAGCCTCTGAGAGCCCCTGAGAAGCGAGAAGAGCCTTGCCCTGAACCCTCAGTGCCCGAAGGCCCCAGTCCTTGCGGGAAGGGGACTCGGGGCGCGGAAGCTCATGTGAGCGCTGTTGCCAGCTCCTTGATATCTGTGACGATGAGATCCGCTCCTGCGCCACCAAGCCGCTCGACCTTCCCTGGCCGATTGGCGTAGCCGACGGCAACCACCCCGGCGTGCTTGGACGCCTCGACATCAGTCGTGGAGTCGCCGACCAGCAGAGCAGAGGACGGCTCCACGCCGAGATGGACCAGCGCTTGATTGAGCAGGTGGGGGTTCGGCTTCATGAGCGACGGGTCCGCAGTTGCTCGCGCTGAGACGTATCCCACCAGGTCGACGAGTCCATCCCGGTCCAAGAAGGTCGTCACCGCGGCCACAGAGTTGTTGCTGACGATGGCCACGGGCAGGGCCTTGTCGCGTGCCCGTTCCATGAGTTCCGACGCTCCCGGCGTCGGCCGTGCCATTCCGGCCGCCTTCACTTCCAGCTCGGTGAGTCTCCTCATGGCGAGCTCGTTGAGTTCGTCGCCAAGGCATGCGCTGTGCCGGAACACCTCCAGCGGGTCATCGGTGGCACACACTTTCAGTGGTAGCTGTGCGCCAGCTGCTTCCAGCGTGGCGCGGAGAGCATCCGCCACAGTAGGCGCCGGCAATCCGGCGAAGATGTCGCAGACCGGCCCGTCGAAGTCGAGCATGAGGCACCGAGTCTCGCCCATGACCGCCCGGACGGCCGCCGATCCCGAGAGCGCCATCACGGCACCTCGTGGGCGACGCTGTTCCACACGGCGTCGAACCATGCGGACGACTGCTGGACGAACTGAGCCGACGTCGAATCGGGACCGTCGCTCAGCGCGAAGTGGAAGAGCTCGGTGTCCTTCCCCATCAGGTCGAACATCTCGACAGGGCCGCCGCCCAACGCCACGGTGTGCTCTGCCACGGCGTAGTAGCCGAAGAACGCCTCTTCCCCATTGATCACGTACATCTTGGACCGGGGTGGCTCTCCGCTGATCCGGACCTCGGCGGACGCGTGCGCCACCAGGCCGAGATCTCTCAGCTCGTGGACCGAGTCCACGATGGCCTGAGCGTGCCGGGAGATGATCTTTTCTGCCCGCTGCCTGAACAGCGGCTCATCCTGCCCGTTGTCCACTCGGCAGGGGAGGGACCAAGGGCGGCTGGTGTCAGGCAGCAGGAGCCGGATGGAGATGCGCTCGGGAGTCAGGCGACCCGCCCGGATGTTGTCGAGCGCTTCCTGAACCGCGCCGTGCAACGTCTCGCCGGAGAACCCGGCAAAGTCGATGGACACCTCGGGCCGCTTGAACGCTTCCTCGATGTGAGGACGCAGGCCGACAGGGCGCGCGGTCTTCTCCCGGACGAACACGCCACTTCCCTGCCGGGAAACGATCAGCCCCTCTTCCCTGAGCAGGCGGATGGCTTGCTGGATCGTCTGGCGCGCCACGCCGAAGGCCTTGGCGAGTTCCGGCCCTGAGGGGAGCTTTTCCCCGGGCGCGAACTTCCTGGTGAGGATGGCCGCTCTGAGCTGCGTAGCGACCTGCTGGAAGGGCGGACGAGGGTCGTCCGGATCGAGTCTCATGCCCCGATCGTAGCGTCACCTGAACAACATTACTAACCAAGTTGGTCATGCCTCTTGACATGACTAGCCAGGCCAACCAGCATGATGCTTGTACAACATGCCTAGCCAACCTGGTCAGGTGGGGAGTGCGCCGGACTGCTTGGCGGCCTAGCTGGCCAAGCGGCCCGAACTGCACAGCCGGAAGACCTGGGAAGGCGCCGACATCGGCGCACGCCGACGGGCTGGAGCAATCGCCGCAGTTGAGAACTGAATCCGGGTTACCGCCTCCCACTGAAAAGGCGGCCTGAGCAGGGAAACCCGCCCCTGTTCGAACGGCTCTCAGGTCTTCCCGTCATGGGGCCTGAGCAAGTCCATCGTTCGCTGTCGATCACATTCGGCACCGGAGCGGCCCTCATCCGCCAAGACACGAGCCGCCCCGATGCCTCCTCAAGAGAGGTGTTCTCATCATGACCGAGGACATGCAGTTCGTCTGCATCGTCTGCGAGGGAGTGGAGGAGTGCCTGCCCGGCACCGAACCTCCCGTCCCTGCTGTCTGTCCCACCTGCGCTCGGCTGATCCTCGCCGATCTCCTGATCGGTACGGGGGTGTCGGCATGAACCATTCCGTCACCCCGGCCGACCTGCTGACCGCTGTTCTGGCCGCCGATCCTGCGTGCGGCCCCGACACGGCCGACCTGTTCACCGGCATCGACGGAGAGCGGCGCGATGAGCGCCAGGAGCGCGAACAGCGCGCCAAGGCCATCTGCCGCCGCTGTCCGGCCCTGGTCGAGTGCCTGACCTACTCGCTGGAGCTCGACCCCGGTGAGGGCATCTGGGCAGGGCTCAGCCCCGACGACCGAAACGCCATCGCGGCTCAGGTGATGGCGTGATGGCCGGCCGCTTCCAGTGCTCCGAATGCACTCGCCGTTCTCAGAGTCCGTACGGCTGCCGCCACTGCGGTCCTACCGCTGCCGTTCAGGTGCAGCTGTGCCGCACCCACGGCCCGCGTTCGCACGGCGGTTGCCTGGTCTGCCGCACTCTCGCCCGCTCTCAGTCCGGTCGTTGAAAGGACCAACCCGTCATGAGCATCATCGGCAATCCCGACCCGTCCAACGAGCCGACTCCTGAGGAAATGGCTAGTGCGCTGGCCAACCTGGAAGAGCTCGCCAACCAGGGCTCAGCCTCCATTCTGTCGCCCCGGCCGCAAGCGACCGGTGAGACCCGGCGGGTGCGGAAGCTGCGCGCGGAAGTCGCCGAAGCGCACCTGCTGGCCGATCTCCAGGAGGACGACGCCCCGCTGCTGCTGGACACGCCCAAGGTGCGCAAGCGCCGCAAGGCCGCACAGCAGGCGGCGCGGCTCCACACGCTGGCCCACGACCTCGAGATGCGCGCCTGGCAGGCCGCCCGGATGCGGCGTCTGCTCGTCACCGCCGCGCTCGTCTCGCTCACGCTGGCGTTGGCCTGGTCAACGGCCGGTGTGCAGCGCTTCGCCGCCGACGGTGCCGCACCCTGGTCTCCGGCCTGGATCTTCGCCTGGCTGGTCGAACCGTTCCTGTCCCTGGCCCTGCTGGTCGTGGTCGGCGCACGCGCCTATCTCGGCACGCGAGGCCAACCGCTCGACGACCCCAAGCTCGTACGGATCGAGTGGCTGTTCCTGGGGCTCACGCTTTCCATGAACGCCTGGCCGTACCTGCCGTTCGTGGCCGACGACTTCTCGCTGTCCCGGCTGGTCCTGCACGTCCTGGGGCCGGTCGTTGCGGTAGCGGTCGTGACCGCGTTGCCCATCATCCTGGCCGCGTTCTCCAGTCTCGATCACGGCCCTTCCGGTAGCCCTACCACCCCTTCGTACAGGGTGAATGCCGCGACGGTGGACAAGCTGACCGCCCGAGCTCGCCGCCTGGTCGGCACCGGTCAGCTCTCGGTCGACTCCGGAGCGGACAAGTTCCGCCGCGCCCTGGGGTGCGGGATGGACACGGCCCGAGCCGTCCGCGACGCCCTGCGCAGCAACCCCAACTTCACCTGAGAGAGGAGGACTCCCAATGCTCCACATCGCCGTCATCGTCACGGCCGCCTGCCTGACCGTCCCGGTGGCCATCTTCATCCGCATGTTGGTCACCGGCCCGCGTACGCGGGCTGAGATCCACATGGCCTTCCAGACCAACGCACAGGGCGCGACCTCATCCGCCAAGACTCCGGTCGCGCCCCGCAACCCCGCCCCCTAGCAACGGCAACGAGGTGACCTCATCATGACGCAGAACCCGCACGAACCGGAAAACCCGCTCGCCGAGGGATCCTTGGCCGACCTGAACGGCTTCCAGTTCGCCGACCCGCCGAAGGCTGACGAGCGCGGCGGCCAGGTCGTGCCGTTGAACAGCCGTCGTCGGGCGGCCTCACCCGAAGAGGACTCCGAGCCCGATGAGTTCTTCGACCGCGAGACGATCGCGACCCAGGACCAGGCCCTTGGCAGTCCCGTGGATCCGCCCGACGAAGACGCCGTGCCGTACGTCGCGCAGAAGGCTCAGCGTCGGGCACCCATCATCCCCGCCACGTTCCGCACCTGGCAGGGCATCCGGGTGATGCTCGCCTGGCAGGCCAGGGACGCCGGATACGTCATCGGCTACCACGCCGTACGCGCCCCGAAGTACGCCGCCAAGATGCTCTGGTACGCCGTGCCCGGCCTGTTGGGCACCCTTGGCCGCCTACTCCACTGGGCCACGGCCGAAGAGGGCAACTGGGCACTGCGCCAGTACGCCGCCGACCGAAACGACCCCGAGACCTGGCTGAAGCTCGACAAGCAGCGTCAGCGTCAGTCCCGGTGGCGCTGGTTCGTGCTGGCCGGAGGCGGCGTCCTGGCCACTGTCGGGCTGCTCGTGTTCGCCCTGGCCGACCTGCCGACGTGGGTACGGTGGGCGGCCCTGGCCGCCGTGCTGCCGGTGCTCGCACGGGCCGGTCGCCCGGCGGACGCGCCCATCACGGACCGCGTCTCCGAGGGACCGCGCTACCGCAAACTCACCGCCGAGCTGGTCCGCCGCGCGCTGCTGCACTGCGGCATCTCCGGCATCAACCAGGCCGTCAGCAAGGACCCGAACGCCATCAGCTTCCCGCAGGAGATCCACCGCGACGGCCCCGGCCACCTGGCCATCATCGACCTGCCCTACGGGGTCGAAGCCGCCGACGTAGTGGCCAGGCGTGGTCGCCTGGCGTCCGCCATGCGCCTGCCGATGGATCAGGTCTGGCCTGAACCCGGTGCCGGCCACCCCGGCCGCCTGGCGCTCTGGGTCGGCTACCAGCCCGCGTCCGAGATGAAGCAGCCCGCCTGGCCGCTGCTGCGTGACGGCAAGGTGGACGTCTTCAAGCCCTTCCCGTTCGCCACCACGCCGCGCATGGAGACCGTCAACGCCTCCCTGATGTTCCGCAACTGGCTCGTGGGCGGCCAGCCTGGCTCCGGCAAGACCTTCGCGTTGCGCCTGGCCACGCTCGCCGCCGCCCTCGACCCACGCGCCGAGCTGCGCATCTACGAACTCAAAGGCGTCGGCGACTTCAAGGTCCTGGAGCCGGTCTGCACCGAGTACGGCAACGGCTTCGACGACGAGACCAAGGCGCGCTGCGCGGGCATGATCCGCTGGCTGTACAAGGAGTGCGAGCGCCGGTCGAAGCGCATCGCGCACTACGCCGCGCTGGGCAAGGCCCCGGAGAACAAGGTCACTCCCGAACTGGCCAGCCTCAAGGGCTCGGGGCTGCACCCGCTGATCGTCGCCATCGACGAGATCCAGGAACTGTTCCTCGACCCCAAGCACGGCAAGGAAGCCGGGGACGTCTGCGAGAAGGTCATCAAGCTGGGCCGCGCCCTGGGCGTGATCCTATTGATCGGCACCCAGATCCCGGACAAGGACAGCCTGCCGACCGGCATCACCCGCAACGTCAACACCCGCTACTGCATGTCGGTGGCCGACCAGGTCGCCAACGACATGATCTTGGGCACCTCGATGTACAAGAACGGCTACCGCGCCACCGTCTTCCAGCCGGTCGTCGAGGCCGGATGGGGCATCCTGGCTGGCCTGGGCACCCCGGCCGCCCGCCGCTCGTACGAGGTGAACTCTGACGACGCTCAGAAGGTCGTCACCCGTGCCATCGCCCTCCGCACCGCCGCCGGAACACTGCCCGAAGCCGACACCCAGACCCGCCAGGACGCGCCCATGTACGACCTGCTGGTCGACCTGGCGAAGGTCTGGCCCTCCGGGGAGACCGGCGCCTGGAACGAGACCCTGTGCGGCTACCTCAGTGAGCTGCGGCCCGACGTCTACAACGGGTGGGCCTCCGAACAGCTCACGACCGCGCTCAAGCCGTACGGCGTGACGGTCGCCTCCATCGGCCGACGGATCGACGGCAAGCCCGTTACGCGGCGTGGCATTCGCTTCGACGATCTGGCCGACGTCATCGCGGAGCGTAACCGCCGGAACGGCTCCGGCTGACGGTCCGGAGGGTGCTAGCGCTAGCTGCTCCCCCTGCTAGCGCTAGCACCTCCGCTAGCACTCAAAAACCTGGCCTGATCAGGCTGCTAGCGCGCTAGCGGCCCTGTCTGACGACACCCAAAAACCGGCTCTGGAGGCTGTCTTGGACCCCGTCGCCTTCCTCGCTATCACCACCGCGACCCTGGTCGCTTTCGTCACCTTCCGTTATGCCGTCGCCTGCTGGATTCACCCGTTCGGCACCTGCCGTAAATGCCACGGCAAGCGCCATCTGCCTAACCGCATCGGCCGTGGCACCCATGAGTGCCGCCGCTGCCAGGGCACCGGCCTGCGGCTCCGCTGGGGCCGCTACGCCTACAACTTCGCCCGCCGCCTCTGCACCGACGGCACCCGATGACCATCCACGAACCGGAGAGCGCCATGACCGCTGACCCGATCCGCTACGCCCTGGCCGCCGCCGCTCGTGGCTGGCACGTCTTCCCCCTCGCTCCGGGCGGGAAGGAGCCGCCCCGCGGCTTCACGCGCTGGGAAGAACGCGCCACCGCACGACCCGACATCATCCATGCCACCTGGCACAAGCCGTACAACGTCGGGGTGGCCTGCGGCCCTTCGGAACTCGTGGTCATCGACCTCGATCTGCCGAAGGCCGGCCAAACGCCGCCGCCGGAATGGGATCGTCCAGGCATCCACGACGGTGCCGACGTGTTCGCGGCCCTGTGCGCCGCGCAGGGGCAGGACCTGCCCCTGGAGACCTTCCAGGTGCGGACCCGGCGCGGCGGCCTGCACCTCTACTTCAGCGCCCCAGCCGATGCGCCCCTGGGCAACACCCAAGGCACGCTGGGCTGGCTGATCGACACGCGAGCAGTGGGCGGCTACGTCGTCGGTCCCGGAAGCCGCGTTCACACCAGTGACGGCCACGGCTCATACGAGGTGCTTCACTCTTCGCCCGTCGCTCCGCTGCCTTCCTGGCTGGCAGAGCTCCTGCGGCCCAAGCCGCTGCCCGCGCAGAAACCCGTCTCAGTCACTCTGGCCGCCGACCGGCACGGCTCCTATCTACGCGCGGCGATCACCGGCGAGCTGGCACGGGTCGCCGACTCCCCGCCGCACGGGCACAACATCGCGCTCTCGCGTCCGTCGCCCTCGGACAGCTCGTGGCCGGCGGCGAGCTGCCCGAGGCCGACGTAAGAGGCTGGCTGGCCAACGCTGCCCAGCAGATCGGTCAGCCCTATGGCGCGGCCATGCGCACCATCGCCAGCGGACTACGGGCAGGTGCGCGCCGCCCGCGAACGGTGGCCGCATGACGAGCGAGCGCCCATCTCATCTGCGCCTGGTCGCGGGTGATGCGGTCCATGTGTCCGGCGACAACGGAACCACGCCGACGCCGTTCCGCACCTCGTGGACAGCCGACGAGCTGATGTCCGTGACCTTCCCGCCGACCAAGTGGGCCGTGCCCGGCGTGATCGCCGAAGGGCTCAACCTGCTTGCTGGCCCGCCCAAGGTCGGCAAGTCCTGGCTGTCACTCGCTACCGCCGTTGCCGTCGCCGGGGGAGGGAAGGCGTTGGAGGCCATAGAGGTAGAGTCCGGCCCGGTGCTGTACCTGGCGCTGGAGGACACGCCGCGCCGTCTCCAGTCCCGCATGGGCAAGATCTTGGGAGACAACCCCGCACCACGCGGCCTAACCTTGGCCACCGCGTGCGAGACCCTTCCAAGAGGTGGAGACCAGGCCATCGCCAGATGGCTGGAACGCAACCCCGGCGCGCGCATGGTCGTCATCGACGTGTTCGCCAAGATCCGGGGCACCACTCCGCCCGGCCTGTCCGCCTACGACGCCGACTACACCGCCATGAGCCGGGCGAAGAACCTGGCCGACACCTACGGCGTGGCCGTCGTCCTCGTCCATCACGTCCGCAAGATGGGCTCTGACGACTTCCTGGAGCAGGTCTCCGGCACCAACGGCCTGGCCGGTGCCGCTGACGCCACCCTGGTGCTGAAGCGCCAGCGCGGCACCGCCGACGGGGTGCTGCACGTCACTGGCCGCGACGTCGAAGAGGCTGAGTACGCCATGGCCTTCCAGCCCGCCGCCGGGGTGTGGCATCTGCTGGATGGCCCGCCCGAGGATCACACGCTGGGCGAGACCCGTGCGGCCATTGTCCGCTACGTCCGCGCCAACCCGAACAGCACACCCAAGGCCATCGCCGACGGCACCGGCCTGTCCTACGAGAACGTCCGCAAGACCTGCCCGCGCATGGCCAGCGACGGACAGCTCTGCGTGGACGCCAGCAGTCGCTACCGGGTGCCAGGAACACCGGCCCAACAAAGTGTCTCCGCCGTCCCTGGTGTCCCTGAACCTGCCCTGAGCAGCACGAACGCGGCCAGCCAGCAGGGACAGACGTCCCTGCCCACTGTCCCTGCTGTCCCTGCTGTCCCTGTGCACGAGGAGGACACGCCGTCATGACCATCACCGAGCCGGACAGCGTCCGGCTCGACACGACCGACACCGTCACCCAGGAGGACATGCCCTTGCTGCTCACCGTCGAAGAGGCAGCGCACCGGCTCAGGATCGGGCGGACGCAGATGTACCAGCTCGTGAAGACCGGCGAAGTGGAGTCCGTCTGCATCGGCCGACTCCGCCGCGTCCCCATCGAGTGCCTGGCCGCCTACGTGAACAACCTCCTTGAAGGGAGCCGTTGACATGGGACGCAAGCCCAACGGCGCATCGAGCGTCTATCTCGGCAACGACGGCTACTGGCACGGGCGGGTGACCGTGGGCGTCAAGGACGATGGCAAGCCCGACCGACGGCACGTCATGGTCAAGTCGCAAGCCGAGGCCATCCGCCGAGTCCGTGCGCTGGAGAAAGAGCGTGATGGCGGCAAGGTCCGTAAGGCTGGGCAGACCTGGACGGTCGCGAAGTGGCTTACGCACTGGATCGAGACCATCGCGGTCCCGCCCTCCATCAGGGAGAGCACACACTCTGGCTACAAGGTGGACGTCAACACCCACCTGATCCCCGGCATTGGGGCGCATCGTCTCGACAAGCTGACGCCGGAACACCTGGAGAAGCTGTACGCCAAGATCCAGGCGTCGGGGAAATCAGCCGGCACCGCACACCACGTCCACCGGACGGTTCGAACGGCGCTCAACGTCGCGGTGCGGCGCGGGCACATCACTACCAACCCGGCGACCCTGGCCAAGGCCCCGACGCTCACTGAGGAGGAGGTGGAGCCGTACGAGATCGACGAGGTGAAGCGGCTGCTCAAGGCGGCTGGCGAACTGCCCCGCAATAGCGCGCGATGGGCCGTGGCGCTGGCACTGGGACTCCGCCAAGGCGAAGCGCTGGGGCTCATGTGGGCAGACGTGGACCTCGACAAGGGCAAGCTGCGAGTACGCCGGGGGCGCCAGCGTCCGAAGTACGAACACGGCTGCCAGGATGACTGCGGTCGCAAGCCGGGCTTTTGCCCCGAGCGCAAGCAGGTGAGAGCCGAGACCGCTGACACCAAGTCCCGCGCTGGCCGCCGCACCATCGGACTCCCGGCTCAGCTCATCGCTCTACTACGCAAACACAGAGAGGAACAGCAGACGGAGCGCACCAAGGCGCGCCAGCTCTGGGATGAGGGGGGTTGGGTCTTCACCACTGCGACTGGCCGTCCTGTCAGCCCATACAGCGACTACCACGAGTGGAAGGCTCTGCTCGCCGCGGCCGGGTTGAGAGACGCTCGGCTCCACGATGCTCGGCATACAGCCGCCACGGTGCTGCTGATCCTGGGAGTCCCCGAGCGTACCGTGATGGCCATCATGGGCTGGTCCAGTAGCGGCATGGCGCGTCGGTACCAGCACGTCACTGATTCGATTCGGAACACCGTAGCCAAGCAAGTCGATGGACTGCTTTGGGCGCCCGTAGTGGAAGACAAGTCATCCGAAGAGGCCAGCTTGGACTGAGGCATCCGGAGGGGTGTGACGTAACCACGTCGCACCCCTCCAGCGCTGGCACGGAGAGGGGTGATCCGTGAGAGGTCTCGCTACCCGGTTGTGCAACAGTCACCGCACCGACGACTGAGATGAAATATTGCCAGGATGAAGTCATGGCTACGAAATCGAAAACGAGGACTATTTCTCCTGAGCATCGTTGGCTGCACCGCATTCCTCGCTCTGCTGTTAGGCCCCGTCGCGCTATGGGCGACGCCAACCACAGGTCTGCGAGGTAAAGAACTAGCCGACGTGATCAGCGCTACCCGTCAGATTCTCCTTGCAGCGGTCGGCGGCTTCGCGTTGCTGACCGGTGCCGCGTTTGCTGCGCGAACTTACTACTTGAGCCAGCGAGGGCAGCTGACCGACCGGTACACCAAGGCCATTGGCCTTCTGGGATCAGACAAGCTCACGGAGCGGATCGGAGGAGTGTATGCCCTGGAGCACCTGATGATCGAGTCGGAGCGGGAGCACGACACAGTTGTTGAGGTACTCGCTGCATTCGTTCGTGATCAGACTGCCTTTTCGACTCCTGATGAGGGCCACCAGGAAGCTGAGAGCGGCAACGAGATCGACATCTGGCTGGTACAGCCACGCACTGATGTTCAGGCAGCTCTGACTGTCCTAGGCCGAAGACCCCGCCGCCCAGAAAGGTCCCGACTTGTAGATCTGTCACAGGCCGATCTAACCGGGGCTGACTTGGCGAATCTCCATCTCGACGACGTCTGGTTCTGGGGGGCCAAACTTCAATCGGCGAGACTCCAGGGAGCAAGGCTTAAGGGAGCAAACTTCTCGGGTGCAGACCTCCGGGACGCGAAACTTACTCACGCGTCCATGCAGGGTGCCTGGCTCTATGGTGCACAACTCCAGGAAGCTGTACTCATGGGGGCGAAGCTTCAAGGTGCAACGCTAGCCTCGATCTTTCTCGATCTTGATGGGGTTGGCTAAAGGGTTCGGCTGGAGGTCGATTTCCTCGCTGTGGTCAGCGAGAGTGCCCGGCTGTCGCGCCGGGTGGGCGGGGTTCCACGGGCCCGCGGGGTGCCTTTCTGCTCGTAGGGATGGGCTGGCGCTGGTCAGGTCGGTGCCGGCAGGGCGTGCAGCCGGGTCAGAGCGGTGATGATTTGCCTGGCCCATGGCCATTGGATCGGGATGCGGAGGTGGAGGCGGCGGCCTCCGCGCACCAGGCGGCCGGCGACGGCGAGCAGGCGTAGCCGGAGTCGTTTGGGCTCGTAACGGCGGGCGTTGGTGCCGTGCAGGGCGAGCATCTGCATCCAAGCCAGCAGCTCACAGGCCAGGGCGACGATCTCCAGCCAGATCTGGTTTTGGGTGAAGTCGTGCAGGGGCAGGTTGCGCAGGCCGGTGTCCTTGGCGGTGCGGATGCGGTCTTCTGCGCGTGCCCGGCGGCGGTGGCGCAGTTCCAGGTCGGCGAGTTGCCCGGTGCGGGTTCCGGTGACGAAGCAGGTGAAGCGGTGTCCGTCGAGGTCGGTGAAGCGTAGCTGGGCGCCGGGGTGCGGGCGTTCTTTGCGGACGATGACCCGCATCCCCTTCGGCCAGCCGGTCAGGTTCAGCAGTCCGGTGAGCGCGGCGACCCACGCGCCGGGCCGTAGCTGGCGTTCGGCGTTGTAGGCCGGTGTCCAGGCGGTGGCGGGGAGTTTGAGGATTGCGGCGGCGATGTCGTCGGTGATGGTGAACCCGATGGAGTACTTCAGCCATCGTCCCGGGCGGGTCAGCCAGGCGAGGAACTCTCGGGTGCCGCCGCCGGAGTCGGTGCGGATCAGCACGTTGCGCCGCTGGGCGCGGGGAAGCTGGGCCAGGGCGAGCCGGGTGGCCTCGATGTGGTCGGCGGCGGTGTTGGATCCGGCGTTGCCGGCCCGCAGCATCAGGGCCAGGGGTTCCCCGCCGCCGCCGGGGCCGTGATCGGCGAATGCGGTCATGGGGTGGAACCCGTAGCTCTTCTTCCAGGTCGGTGCCGCGTGTTGCTTGTCGGAGTGGGAGATCACGATGGTGGCGTCGAGGTCGACGATCACGGGCTGGCCGTCGGCTCCGGGGGCGTGATGGCCGGCCAGGTGCCAGGCGCGTTGGCGGGCCGTGGCGCGGGCAGCGCGGATGGCCTTTAATGCGCGGGCCGGGTCAGCGGCGAGCCGGTCGATCAGGCGTGAGACCGTCGGGTCGGAGGCTACCGGGCCGAACAGCTCGGGCTGGGAGCGCAGCATCGCGATGTCGGCTAGGCAGTCCCCGCCCAGCGCCAGCGTGAGGGCCAGATCGGTGACGATCTTTGCAGGGTCGTGGATAGCGCGGCCGGGCCGCCACCGCTCCAGCCTCTGCGACAGGGCCTTGTCCAGCCCAGTGATGCGCAGCGTCTGCAACAGCAGCAGGCCGCCGGCGTGTGAGACCAGCCCGCGGCCATCGGCAGACACGGTGATCTTGCGGCGGGAAGCGGTAGAGTTCACGCGGAAAGTGCCTTCTGGTCTGGGGTGGACGGGGCCTTAGACAAGTCCGATCATCCCAGCTCAAGGGCACTTTTCTTATGTGAACGATCAGGTCGGCTCAAATTCGCCGCGAAAGCCGCAGGCTAGAGGACGCCGACCTTCGGGGTGCTTACCTAGCTGAGGCTGATCTCCACAGAGCCGTTCTTGACGGAGCACGACTGGAAGGGGCCAACTTCGTTTCCTACCCAACGGGTTGGCCCGCAGCGGTACCAAAGCGACTGACTGTGGAGCAACTTGCCAAGGCCGTGATCGACGATGCAACCCAGTTGCCAGGAAGGTTCCGTCAGGCGCTCCAGGACACGGCGCATCTAAGACCAAGGGCAGACGCTGATCCTGCGGGGCGCTTGTCCCCGAGCGCTGATCCTTTGGAGGCGACTGACGTCAACGCGGGTGTGCGTGACGTGACATCGTCCTCGGACGTATTGCCCAGAGGGGCAGCAACCGGGACTGGCAGCGAGGAGGGAGACGAGCCCTCTGAAGAGGCCAACTGAGACTAAAACTGAGACTGGACATAGCGAAGGGGCCGACTTGGATGGGGTCGG
This sequence comes from Nonomuraea sp. NPDC005983, assembly GCF_040614375.1. Classification (NCBI taxonomy): domain Bacteria; kingdom Bacillati; phylum Actinomycetota; class Actinomycetes; order Streptosporangiales; family Streptosporangiaceae; genus Nonomuraea; species Nonomuraea sp. NPDC005983. The sequence goes on along the minus strand of NZ_JBEXUP010000002.1, from coordinate 58,652 downwards.
CCCCTTTGCGTTTACTGCCTCAACCAGGCGCGGAGGATAGGGGATTTGAACCCCTGATAGGTTGCCCTATACACGCTTTCCAAGCGTGCGCCCTCGGCCACTAGGCGAATCCTCCGCCGACGAGCTTACCGGACTCCCAGGCGTGCGGAGACCACGATTTTCGTCGTGGTGCGGGCTGGAGCGAGCACTGCCGCGTCGGGCTAGACTGTCTCTGGACCCCTCGCGCGGCGTCATCCTGTGAACCTCCCCAGGGCCGGAAGGCAGCAAGGATAAGCGGGCTCTGGCGGGTGTGCGAGGGGTCTCTTCGTTGGGAGCTCCTCGCAGGCGGGATGGTCGCATGAGCCTTGCGCTTTACCGCAAGTACCGGCCCGGTACCTTCGCCGAGGTCAAGGGTCAGGAGCATGTCACTGAGCCGCTCCGGCAGGCGCTGCGGACGAGCCGCATCAACCACGCCTACCTCTTCAGTGGCCCTCGTGGGTGCGGCAAGACGTCCAGCGCCCGTATCCTCGCCCGCTCCCTGAACTGCGAGAAGGGGCCGACTCCCGACCCGTGCGGCGTCTGCGAGTCGTGCGTGGCGCTCGCCCCCACCGGTCCGGGCCACCTCGACGTCATCGAGATCGACGCGGCCTCCCACGGTGGCGTCGACGACGCCCGCGACCTGCGCGAGCGGGCCTTCTTCGCCCCGGTTTCGGCGCGTTACAAGATCTACATCATCGACGAGGCGCACATGGTGACCCGCGAGGGTTTCAACGCGCTGCTCAAGCTCGTCGAGGAGCCCCCGCCGCACCTGAAGTTCATCTTCGCGACGACCGAGCCGGAAAAGGTCATCGGCACCATCAAGTCGCGTACTCACCACTACCCGTTCAGGCTGATGCCGCCCGCGACGCTCCGGGCGCTGCTGGAGGAGATCCTCACCTCCGAGAGCGTCCCGTTCGAGCCGAACGCCCTGCCGCTGGTCGTCAGGGCGGGCGCGGGGTCCGCGCGTGACTCGCTGTCCATCCTCGACCAGCTCCTCGCCGGGGCCGAGGACGACGGCATCACCTACGCCAAGGCCGTCTCGCTGCTCGGCTACACCGACGGCGACCTGCTCGACGAGGTCGTGAACGCGTTCGCCGCCCGCGACGGGGCCCAGATCTTCCACGCGGTCAACCGGGTGATCGAAGGTGGCCACGACCCTCGCCGCTTCGCCTCCGACCTGCTTGAACGCTTCCGCGACCTGGTGATCCTGGCCAACGTCCCCGAGGCGGCCTCCAGCGGGCTGCTCGACCGTCCGGCCGACGAGCTGGAGCGCCTGGTTCAGCAGGCGTCCTCGATGGGGCCCGCCGAGCTCACCCGGGCCGCCGAGGTCTTCAACGCGGGCCTGACGGAGATGCGCGGCGCCACCTCGCCGCGCCTGCTCCTGGAGCTGATGTGCGCCCGCGTCCTGCTTCCGGGTGCGTCGCAGGGCGAGGAGGCGCTGCTGGCCCGCCTGGAGCGCCTGGAGCGCGGCGGAGCGATCGCCCAGATGGCGGCCCGCGCCGCCACGCCGGCCATCCCCGCGCCCGGCGTTGCGGCGGCGCAACCCTCCTCTGCTTCGTACGGGAACGGCGCAGGCGTTCCCGCCGGCTCTGGTGCCGTCGATCCTGGCAGCGCTGACGGTGGAGTCGGTGCTCCCGGCACCGGCGCCAGCGGTAGCGGATCTGAGAGCGCCGGCGGTGCCGGTGGTTCCGGTGCTGGGGCTGCGTCGGCGGCTGACGACTGGCCGGAGGCGGCGCGCCCGGGTGCGCCCGTCCAGCCTGTGCAGGCCGCTGCTCCGGCCCCCGCCGCGCCCGCGGTGGGAACGGCTTCCGCGATCCAGCCGCAGTGGCCTGCGGTGCTGGCCGCGCTCAAGCAGCGCAGCATCGTGGTCTGGGCCAACGTGAGCACCAACGCTCAGCTGGTCGGCGTGGAGGGCAACCTGGTCACGCTCGGCTTCTCGCAGGTCGGCGCGATGAAGAACTTCACGGGCGGCGGCAAGGACTCCGTGGTCGCGAGCGCCCTCGGCGACGTCCTCGGGGGCACCTGGCGGGTGGAGGCCGTCGTGGGCGGCTCTCCCGCCCCGCAGGGGAACCGGGGAGGGCCGTCGCGTCCGCAGCCGTCGCAGGGGCAGTCCGGGGCTCCGGGGCAGCTGGGAGCGCAGGGTTCGTCCGGGGCCGGTCCGGCGGTGCAGGGGCATGGTGGGCACGCCGTGCCCGCCCAGCCCGCGCCCGACAGCAGCACCTCGCCGCAGGGGGCGGCGTCAGGGGGCCACGCCAGCGGCCGCACGGGTTCGCACGGCGGGTCCCAGGACGAAGGCGCACAAGACCCGTCGCCTGGCCCGGCCTCCAGCACCGCGCAGCCGACGTCCCAGACGAGGCAGACGACGGACGAGTCCTGGCCTGACGCCCCCGACGACCCCGGCCCAGGCTCTGCCCCCACCCCCGATCCGACGCGCACCACGCCAGGCGCCGGGATCGCCGCCGCCAGGTCGGCTGCCAAGGCCGCCGCCCAGGCAGGGCCCCGAGCCCCGGCCCCACGGCAGGGCGGCTCCTCGGCCTGGCCGGACGCCATCCCAGGCAGGGGCAAGGGCCCGGAGTCCGACGACGTGGACCCGCTCAACGACGCCGACGCCGACGTCGACGAACTGTCGGGCATGGCCCTCCTCCAACGAGAACTGGGTGCCCAGGTGATCGGCGAAATCGATCACACCTAACCCCCGTTCGCCCCATCCACACGTCTCCCGCCCAATGAAGTGAACGCCTCGACGGCCCCCAAGTGGTGGTCGGCTGGCCAAGGCGAAGGGGGCGAGGTCGGAGAACGGGGGAGTCCGCTCCGTTCCGCGGACCCGCCCCGCGGTGGGTGTGGATACACGCCGGTTACGTGGTAACACGGGACGCGACGGGAGACGCCGGGCAACGGCGTGCGGCTGACGCGGGTGGAGGCGTGCGGTTGTGGAAGGGGCCCGCGAATACCACCCAGATGTCTTCCGCGGTACGTAACGGTGCCCAGCCCGAATCACCCCACTGGCGTGGAACTGACAGACCGCAGTGACGACGGCGGGCAGTGTCTTCGCGTGCTGGCCGTAAAGAAAGAAAGGTCTTCGCATGCCGGCCGTACAGGTGCTGGCCGTAAAGAAGGAAAGGCCCCGCAGATCGGGGACGGCGAGCACCAACAGCGCACAAACGGGTCAGTCAGTGTGGAGGCGGATGTGGGCGGCGGCGGCGCGTGGGTCTGAGGCGGGGAGTGAGGCCGACAGGCGTTCGAGGATGTGGCGGTCGTCGCGCCCGTTGGGGGTTTGGGCGTACGTCCACAGGTCGTCGGGGGAGCCGTGGCGGAGCAGGCACGCCCGTACCTGGACCTCTAGTTCGTCCCGTTCTCTGCGGATTTCCGGTGACTCCGAGCGGGGGAGCAGGGCCCCGGAGTAGGAGCGCGCGACGGAGGCCGGGTCGTTGACCGAAAGGAGGCGTCTGACCTGCAGGAAGTCGGCTTCGATGGGGGCCGTGAGGTGGTACGGCTTGGCGCCGACCGCGCCGCCGAGCTGGGCGCGGAGGCGGTGGATCTCGGCCCGGATGGTCACGGGGTTGCCGTCGTCGCCGTACAGGTGGAAGGTGAGCTGTTCGGCGGTGAGCCCGCGGGGGTGGAGCGCCAGCAGGGCGAGGATCTCGGCGTGCCTGAGCGACAGCGGCAGGCGGCGTCCGCCCATGGTGGCCGTCGGCGGGCCGTCGCCGAGGAGCGACAGGCCGAGCGTGGGCGGCGCGGCTATGGTCGACAGCGCGTGCAGCAGGTAACCGTCGACGAACGGTTCGAGCAGCGCCACCCGCCCGTCGCGCAGAACCATGCGCTTGCCCGGTTCGGCGAGCAGGACCCGCTCGCCGATGCTCCCCGACGGGTCGCCCGCGAGGACACGTCCGGTGGACGAGAGCAGCATGCCAGGACGGCCGCGCAGCGCCTCGTAGCGGCGACGCAGGCGCTGGTCACGTTCGTGCATGCGCAGGGCCAGTTCGGCTTCGGCGAGCCTGGACGTCGCGGCGACCAGGGCGACGGTCGCGGGGTGCAGGCTGGGGGCGGTGCCGCTGACGTCCACGCAGCCGAGCAGGGCGCCGGAGTCGGGGTCGGTGATGGGGGCGCCGCTGCACGACCAGACGTGCAGGACGCGCATGAGGTGCTCCTCCGAGTAGACGTGCACGGGCCGCTGGGTGGTGAGGGCGGTGCCGATGCCGTTGGTGCCGACGCTGCTCTCGGCCCAGAGGTGTCCGGCGGCCAGCCCGATCCGGTCGGCGACGCGCATGACCGCGCGGTCGCCGTCGCGCCAGAGGACCCGCCCGGCGCCGTCGGTGACGATCATTACGTGCGCGTTCTGGTAGGCGAGCGAGGCGAGCGTCTGCGTGAGCAGAGGGAGCAGCGGCCGCAGCGGGTGAGTCTCGCGGACGTCGTCGATCTGGGCATGGTCGTAGATGAGGGGAGCGGCGTCGGTTTCGATGTCGACTCCGGCCTCCATCGAGCGCTTCCATGACGCGGAGATGAGGTGGCGCGGCCCGTCGGGCCACCCCTCCCCAGTGGCCACCGCCTCCTGTGCCCGGCGGAGACGGCGGGAATAGGCGTCGAGATGGCTGTAACTCATCGGCCACTCCAAGTAGTCGAGCCGTATTGCGAGCATCCGGGGTCGAGGGGGTGAACGCAACCCGTTCAGAAGATTGCCGACGGTGATCAAACGGTCGCAACGTGTGTGCAACGTTCACGGGACTAGCGTCCCCGCTCAGCGCGTCGGCGAGGTGCGGCCGCTCCTGCCGGCGCGGTTGGCCGGGTCTCGGACGCTGGAGGGGGGCCGAGACCCGGCCAGGGCCCGACGCGGCCGAACCCAGAGAACAGCCGCAGAACCCCGAGAACACCGGGGTTGGCACACGAACAGGGCGAAACACGAAGGCCGCCAGTACATGACGACGCCCAAACACCGTAGGCTCGTGGCAGTCAACGACGCGGAGCCACGAGGAGCGCACGACGGTGAACCCAGGGGATGTCAACCTGCAGCAGCTGCTGGAGCAGGCCCAGCTCATGCAGCAGCAGCTAGTGAGCGCCCAGCAGGAGCTGAACGACGCGCAGATCGAAGGCTCGGCCGGCGGCGGCATGGTGACCGCCGTGGTGAACGGTTCGGGCGAACTGCTGGAGCTGAAGATCGACCCGAGCGTGATCGACGCCGCCGATCCGCAGGACACCGCTGACACGATCGCCGACCTGGTGATCGCGGCGGTCCGTGACGCGGTGCGAGCCGCCTCCGACCTGCAGCAGGAGAAGCTCGGCCCGCTGGCCCAGGGGCTGGGCGGCGGCGGTCTCGGTCAGTTGCCAGGGTTCTAGACCATGTACGAGGGGGTCGTCCAGAACCTGATCGACGAGCTGGGGCTGCTGCCCGGCGTCGGTCCCAAGAGCGCGCAGCGCATCGCGTTCCACCTGCTCGCGGCCGATCCGGCCGACGTCAAGCGGCTGGCGCACGCGCTGCTTGAGGTCAAGGAGAAGGTCAGGTTCTGCCGGACCTGCGGCAACGTGGCCTCCGAGGAGGAGTGCCGCATCTGCCGCGATCCGCGTCGCGACACCCACGTCATCTGCGTGGTGGAGGAGTCGAAGGACGTCGTCGCGATCGAGAAGACGCGCGAGTTCCGCGGCACCTACCACGTGCTCGGCGGCGCGATCAGCCCGATCGACGGCGTCGGCCCTGACGATCTGCGTATCCGTGAGCTGATGACCCGGCTGGCCGACGGCCGGGTGACCGAGCTCATCCTCGCCACCGACCCCAATCTCGAGGGCGAGGCGACCGCCACGTACCTCGCCCGTCTGGTCAAGCCGATGGGTGTGAAAGTGACACGACTGGCCAGCGGTCTGCCTGTGGGCGGTGACCTCGAGTACGCCGACGAGGTGACCTTGGGCCGCGCGTTCGAAGGACGGAGGCTACTGGATGTCTGACCAGTGGAGCACGCTGGCGGAGGAGATCGCCGGGCACGCGCAGAACTATGTCGACGGTCTGGCCAGGGTCGCCAGCGGCGAGGGCGGCGACGCCATCTGGTCGCTGCTGCTGGTCGAGGTGGCGCAGGTGAGCCTGGCCGGGGCCAAGCTCGGCGCCAACGAGGACGTGATCCTGTCGGGCAACAACGAGCCGCCGCTGGGCGAGGACCCCGACATCGACGGCGTCCGCACCGCCCTGGCCGAACTGCTGGAGGCGGTCGACGACTACGCCGAGGTGTTCGACCCGTACAAGGACACCGGCGTGACGGCGTACCGGCTGTCCGACGACCTGACGGCGGTCGCGGCCGACCTCATCCACGGCCTGCGCCACTACCATGCGGGCCGGCCGCACGAGGCGCTGTGGTGGTGGCAGTACTCCTACTTCAACACGTGGGGCAATCACGCGGGGGCTGCGATGCGCGCGTTGCAGGCCCTGGCGGCGCATTCGAGGCTCGACGTGGCCGAGGAGACCACGGCGGTCTGATCATCCACATACTGGTATGCACCACCGGGCGTATGAAGAGCCCCCAGTAGACTGACAGTTCACAGTCCAGACCGGGAGACTCTCGTGGCGCTCGTTGTGCAAAAGTACGGTGGTTCGTCCGTCGCCGACGCGTCCTGCATCAAGCGGGTCGCGCAGCGGATCGTCGCGACGAAAAAAGCCGGCAACGACGTCGTCGTGATCGTCTCCGCCATGGGCGACACCACTGACGAGCTGCTCGACCTGGCCGAGCAGGTGTCGCCGCTGCCTCCGGCCCGCGAGCTCGACATGCTGCTGACCTCGGGCGAGCGCATCTCGATGGCGCTGCTGGCGATGGCGATCGCCAACCTGGGTCATGAGGCGCGGTCGTTCACGGGCTCGCAGGCAGGCGTGATCACCGACTCCACGCACGGCAAGGCGCGCATCATCGACGTGTCGCCGGGCCGTATCCGCGAGTCGGTCGACCAGGGCCACATCGCGATCGTGGCCGGCTTCCAGGGCGTCTCGCAGGACACCAAGGACATCACCACGCTGGGCCGCGGCGGCTCCGACACCACCGCGGTGGCGCTGGCGGCGGCTCTGGAGGCCGATGTCTGCGAGATCTACACCGACGTCGACGGCATCTTCACCGCCGACCCGCGCATCGTGCCCGCCGCGCGCCAGATCCCCAGGATCTCCTACGACGAGATGATGGAGATGGCGGCCTGCGGCGCGAAGATTCTGCACCTGCGCTGCGTCGAGTATGCTCGCCGGTTCGACCTGCCGATTCACGTCCGCAGCTCGTTCAGCACCAGGGAAGGCACGTGGGTCGTCTCCGACCCTTACACCGAAGGAACCGAGATGGAGCAGCCGATCATCTCCGGCGTCGCGCACGACCGGAGCGAGGCCAAGATCACCGTTGTCGGTGTCCCCGACAAGGTCGGAGAGGCTGCCGCGATCTTCAAAACCCTGGCTGAGGCCGAGATCAACATCGACATGATCGTGCAGAACGTCTCGGCAGCCGCGACGGGCCGCACCGACATCTCCTTCACGCTGCCGACGGCCGACAGCTCGACGGCGCTGACGGCGTTGAAGAAGATCCAGGGCGACATCGCCTACGAGTCGCTGCTGTTCGACGACCAGATCGGGAAGGTGTCGCTGATCGGCGCGGGCATGCGCTCGCACCCCGGTGTCACCGCGACGTTCTTCGCGGCCCTCGCCGACGCGGGAGTCAACATCGAGATGATCTCCACCTCGGAGATCCGCATCTCCGTGATCGTGGGCCAGGACGGTGTCGACTCGGCCGTGGCGGCCGCGCACCGCGCCTTCGATCTCGACGCCGACCAGGTCGAAGCCGTGGTGTATGGAGGTTCAGGACGATGAGCAGGCCGAATCTTGCCCTGATCGGGGCCACCGGTGCCGTCGGCACCGTCATGCGGGACATCGTCTCGACCCGCGATGACATCTGGGGCGAGATCCGCCTCGTCGCCTCGCCGCGTTCGGCGGGCAAGGTGCTGAAGGTCCGCGGCGAGGACGTCATCGTCCAGGCTCTGGCGCCCGAGGTGTTCGACGGTATCGACATCGCCATCTTCGACGTGCCCGACGAGGTGTCGGCCGTGTGGGTGCCGATCGCGGCCGAGCGCGGCGCGATCGCGATCGACAAGTCCGGCACGTTCCGGATGGAGCCGGACGTCCCCCTGGTCGTGCCCGAGGTGAACCCGCTCGACGCGCGTGAGCGGCCCCGCAACATCATCTCCACGCCGAACTGCACCACGCTGTCGATGATGGCCGCGATGGGCGCGCTGCACGCCGAGTACGTCCTCAAGGAGCTGGTCGTCGCCTCCTACCAGGCGGTGTCGGGCGCGGGCGTGGCGGGCTCCGCGCGGCTGTACGACGAGGTCGAGGCGCTCGCCGGTGACCGCACGGTCGGCCAGGTCGCGGGCGACGTCCGCAAGGTGCTGGCCAACCGGCTGCCCGAGGAGTCGCCGTTCCCGGCGCCGATCGCGTTCAACGTGGTGCCGTGGGCGGGCTCGTACAAGGACGGCGGCTGGGCCTCCGAGGAGCTCAAGCTGCGCAACGAGTCGCGGAAGATCCTCGGCATCCCCGACCTCAAGGTCTCCGCGACCTGTGTCAGGGTGCCGGTGATCACTACGCACTCGCTGGCCGTCCACGCACGGTTCGAGCGCGACATCACCGTCGCCGACGCGCACCGGGTGCTGGAGGCGGCGCCGACCGTCGTCCTGATGGACGATCCGGCCAACGGCGTCTACCCGACCCCGGTCGACGTGGTGGGCACCGACCCGACCTACGTCGGGAGGGTCCGTCAGGCGGTCGATTTCCCGAACACGCTCGACCTGTTCGTCTGCGGTGACAACCTGCGCAAGGGTGCCGCGTTGAACGCCGCCGAGATCGCCGAGCTGGTGGCGTCCGAGTTCTGACGCGTCTGCGAGGTGCTGCGCCCGCTCGCTGAGCGGGCGCAGCTCACCGGAAGAGGATGTCCCAGTGGCTCGCCTCTCTCGCGAACGTGGTGCCCTCTGGCGAGCGGTAGAGGCCTGCGCCGTCTCCGCGCTTGCCGGAGTAGTCGTAATTCTGCTTGATATAGCGGTCTATGCACGCATTGGGCGTGATGTCTAGCTTGTAGCCGTTGCTGTGGCTGTAGTGGCCGGCCGCGTGCCCGGTTTCGGTGCCACCCGTGACCATGATCGGGCAGCCGCTCTCGCGCTTCAGGTCGATGACGCGAGAGATCGTGTCCGTGCGGACCGAATCCAGCGAGGTGCAGTTGTACCTCCACCTGTTCGAGCAGTGTCCGGACGACGTCCAGTGCAGGCCCTCGTCCTGGAGCCAGTCGGTGGCGCTGGTGTGCGTCAGATGGATCATCGCCTGTCTGGGCAGGGCCCGGCTCAGGTCGACCTTCTGGCGCTTGTCGGGCCGCGATCCGCGCGGCGTGGCGCCCCGACGTGACTCTGGACGGGCCCTCTGGCTGTCCAGCCTGGTGTACCAGCGGGCGAGCTCGGCCCCGCCACCCAGGTGATAACTGCGGATTATGTTCGACGACATCTGCCGCGACTCCCCGACGGGTGTCTTGGGAGCGGCGGAGGCGGCCGATGCCAGTGCGATTATGCTGATCTCAATGCCGAGGAGTGCGGCCCCTAGAGGGCGCCATGTTCCACGTGTCCACATGTCGATGCCTTTTCGCGGAATAGCCCTTCCGCCAGAATCATCAATCCCACCGTTCACGCCAGATGACCCCTGTCGCACCAGGATCTTTGCCGTGTGTCGGTGATCACCGTGCGGGTTCATGACCTAACCCGCGACAAAGACGTAAAGTGACGAACGTGTCCGAAGCCCGAAACCGAGGATCGGAGAGCACCCGAGAGGTCATCGTCGAGACGGCCTTGCGACTGTTCCGGGAGCGTGGCTTCGACGCCACGACGATGCGGTCCATCGCGGCCGAGGCCGGCGTGTCTGTCGGTAACGCCTACTACTACTTCGAGAGCAAGGAGGCGTTGATCCAGGCGTACTACGACCGCGCCCAGGCCGAGCACGAGGACGCCTGCCGCGAGCTGCTCGCCACCGAGTCCTCGTTCGCCACCAGGCTGAGCGGGGTACTGCGGGAGTGGGTGCGGGTCTCGGAGCCCTACCACGAGTTCGCGGTGAAGTTCTTCAAGCATGCGGCAGAGCCCGCGAACCCGCTGAGCCCGTTCAGCGCGCAGACGTCCCCGGCGCGTGAGGCGTCCATCGCGATCTACCGGCAGGTGGTCGAGGGGGCGCGCGACCGGATGAACTCAGAGCTGCGCGAGGAGCTGCCAGAGCTGCTGTGGCTGCTGTCGATGGGCATGGTGCTGTTCTGGGTCCACGACACCTCGCCGGGATGCGCGCGGACGTACCGGCTGATCGAGGTCACCGTACCCCTGGTGGACCGGCTCGTCGGCCTGTCGCACCTGCCCGGCCTGCGGGGCATCACCAAGGACTTCGTCGCGGCGGTGCACGAGCTGCGCGCCTGACGCGGTCACGGCGAAGATCCGGCTGGAGACGGCATACCGCCCGGTTGGTATGGTCAGCCTGGGTGACGCCGAGCTGAGAGGCCGCGATGACGCAGAACTGGGGCATGACGATTCCGTTCCACGACCGCTCGCTGGCGCAGTCGCGCGAGCTGATCGAGGAGCTGCCCGCGCTGGGCTACACGGACGCCTGGTCCGCCGAGGTCAACGGCGTCGACGGGTTCGTCCCGCTGGCCATGGCCTCGCAGTGGGCGCCCGGTATGAGGCTCGGCAGTGCGATCGTCCCGGTCTTCACCCGCGGCCCCGCGCTGCTGGCCATGCAGGCCGCCACGCTGGCCGACCTGGCGCCCGGTCGGTTCGTGCTGGGCATCGGCTCGTCCTCCCCGGCGATCGTGGAGCGCTGGAACGCCGGCGAGTTCGCCAAGCCGTACGCGCGGACCCGCGACACGCTGCGCTTCCTCAGGATGGCGCTGGCGGGCGAGAAGGTGTCGGAGGCGTACGAGACTTTCCACGTCAAAGGGTTCAAACTCGACCGGCCGCCGGAGAACCCGCCCAGGATCGTGCTGGCCGCCCTCAGGCCCCGGATGCTGCGCCTGGCCGCGACCGAGGCCGACGGCGCGATCACGAACTGGCTCTCGCCCGACGACGTGCGCCGCGTGCGGGCCGAGATCGGGCCGGACACGGAGCTGATCGCCCGCCTGTTCGTCTGCGTCACGGAGCCCGGCGAGGACGCGGGCAAGGCGCGCGAGCTGGCCCGCTGGATGCTCGCGAGCTACCTCACCGTCCCTGTCTACGCCGCCTTCCACGACTGGCTGGGACGCGGCGAGGTGCTCCGCCCCATGCACGAGGCCTGGGCGGCGGGCGACAGGCAGGCGGCGCTCAAGGCGATCCCGGACGAGGTCGTCGACGCGCTGGTCGTCCACGGCGATGCGGAGACGTGCCGGGCCCGGATCCAGCGGTATGTCGACAACGGCCTCGACACCCCGATCCTGGCGCCGATACCCGGTGGAAAGGTGCCACTCGCCGAGGCGGTCCGAGCCCTGGCCCCCCTGACGGAGGGATGACTGACCCATGGACGACGTACTGGGGCTGGACGCGATCGGGCAGGCGCAGGCCGTACGAGACGGGCAGGTGTCGCCACGGGAGCTGGTAGAGGCGGCGATCGCCCGGATCGAGGCGCACGACGGTGAGCTCAACGCCGTCGTCCACCGCAGGTTCGACCGGGCGCTGGCCGAGCTCGACGCCGCGCCCGCCGACGCCCCCTTCCGCGGGGTGCCGATCCTGCTCAAGGACCTGGGCTGGCCGCAGGCGGGCGAGCCCTACAGCGCGGGCTCACGGACGCTCGACGGCGTCCGGGTCGAGGAGGACGGCTACGGCGTGGCCAGGCTGCGCGCGGCAGGCTTCGTCGTCCTCGGGCGGACGAACACGCCCGAGTTCGGCAGCACGATCACCACCGAGCCGGTGGCGTTCGGGCCCACGCGCAATCCGTACGACACCGGGTACTCCGCGGGCGGGTCGAGCGGCGGCTCGGCGGCGGCGGTCGCGGCAGGGATGGTGGCGCTGGCCACGGCGAGCGACGGCGGCGGGTCGGTCCGCATCCCCGCCTCCCTCTGCGGCCTGGTGGGGCTGAAGCCGACCCGTGGGCGCGTCAGCCTCGGGCCGCGCCTCGGCGAGGGCTGGAACGGCTTCTCCTGCCCCGGGTTCGTCACCAGGACCGTGCGCGACACGGCGGCGGCGCTCGACCTCGTCCTCGGCTACGAGCACGGCGACCCGTACGACGCGCCCGCGCTGCCGGGGCCGCTCGCCCGCGAGGTCGGCGCGGACCCCGGACGGCTGCGGATCGGGTTCCTGACCGCGCACCCGAGAGGCGACGTGCCGGACGTGCCCGACCTGGCCGAGGCCGTCAACCGGGCCGCGGCCCTGCTGGAGTCGCTGGGGCACGAGGTGACGCCCGGCGGCCCGCCGGCGCTGGCCGACCGGGGATTCACCGAGCAGTTCGGCGCGATCGTGTCGAACAACCTGGCCGCCGAGCTCGAGAACATCGGCCGCTGGCGCGGCAGGCCGGTGGACCTGGACGAACTGGAGCCGCGCAACGCCGCCATGGCCAGGGCGGGCCGCGGGCACAGCGCCGCCGAGCACATCCTGTCCACCCAGTGGATCGACGCCTTCCGCAGGCGGATGGCCTCCTGGTGGAACGCGGGCCACGACCTGCTGCTGATGCCGTCGCTCGGGGTGGCGCCGTTCCCGCTCGGCTGGATCCCGCCCGACGACCTGAGCACCGCCTTCGGCAGGACGGCCCACTCGGTCGCCTACACCTCGCCCTTCAACGCGACCGGGCAGCCCGCGATCTCGCTGCCGCTGCACACGACGGCGGCTGGGCTGCCGGTCGGGGTCCAGCTCGTGGCCGCCGCCGGACGGGAGGACCTGCTGGTACGGGTGGCCTCGCAGATCGAGGAGGCCAGACCGTTCGTCCATCCGATGATCGACAGGAACCCCGGCCGGAGCCAACGCGTTATGTCGTGAAGAGTCCGGGGTAGAGGGGTGCTCATGATGGCGAAGTCAGCACGGGCGGCGGCGGCGTGGAAGACGTACCGCGAAGTGACCAAGCCAGGCACACCTGGCGTGCTGAGCAGGGTGCGGGCCATCCCCCGCATGATCGGCGCGGTGATGCGCGGCCAGTACGACGGCATGGGCAAGGGCAAGCTGGCGCTGCTCGCGCTCGGCGTGGTCTACATCGTCTCACCCGTCGACGTGATCCCGGACTTCCTCGTGCTGGTGGGCCTCGCCGACGACTTCGGCGTCTTCCTCTGGCTGATCGCGTCGCTGCTCGGTGAGAGCGGGCGCTACGTCGACTGGGAACGCAAAATCATCGCCGGCCAGGTCGAAGGCTAGATCTGCTCCATCCTGAGCCAGGCGCGCGACGGCAGCGGGTGGCCGAACAGGCGGGCCGCGTTGCCGTACGCGACCCTGGCGATGTCGGCCGGTGGGAGCGTTCCGAGGTTGGTGGCCAGCGACTTCTGGGTGTCGGGCCAGGTCGAGTCGGAGTGCGGGTAGCCGCTCTCCTGCAGCACGTGGTCGAGGCCGACCGCGAGCCGCACGCCTGACAGCGCGTGGTCGTCGAGGGTGCCGAAGTAGAAGTTGCGGCGCAGCACCTCGCTCGGCTTGAGCCCGCCGTCCCACTCCGCCTCGCCCGCGACCGGGTGGTCGAGCGCGTAGTCGGCCCGTGCCGCCAGCATCGGCAGCCAGCCCACGCCGCCCTCCACGATGAGGATGCGCAGCGACGGGAAGCGCAGCGGCAGGCCCGACCAGAGCCAGTCGGCGCAGGCGAACATGGCGCTGGTGGGCATCAACGTGGTGATCGCCTCGATCGGCGTGTCGGGCGACGGGACGGGCGACCAGCTCGACGCGCCCGTGTGCAGGCAGACGACCGTGCCGGTCTCCTCGCAGGCGGCGAAGAACGGATCCCAGTGGCCCGAGTGGATCGACGGCAGCCGCAGCCGGGTCGGGAACTCGGGGAACACCACGGCCTTGAAGCCGCGGGCCGCGTTGGCGCGGATCTCCTTGGCGGCGATGTCGGGATCGGGGAGCCACGGGAGCTGCAGGCCGATGATCCGCTCGGGGTAGGTGCCGGCCCAGACGTCGATGTGCCAGTCGTTCCACGCCTTGACCAGAGCCAGGCCGAGCTCCTGGTCGCGGGTCCTGGCGAACGGCATGCCCGCCTGGCCCGCCAGCATGCCCGGGAAGCAGAGCGCCGCCCAGATGCCGGCGAGATCCATGTCCTCGACGCGGGCCTCGATGTCGTGGCAGCCGGGACGCATGTTCTCGAACCTGACCGGGTCGAGGGTCCACTGCTCGCGCGGCAGCCCGGCGCCGACGTCTATCCCCGCGCAGGGATAGGTCGCGCCGCCGTACCGCCACACCTGGTGACCGGCCTCCGTCTCCACGACCTTGGGCGCGACCTCGGCGAACTTCTCCGGCAACCTGTCCTCGAAGAGGTCGGGAGGTTCGATCAGGTGATCGTCGGCGGAGATGATCACGTAGTCGCGCCGCCTCGGATCAGGGTCGGGGAGCAGCGGCGTAGTCACGCAGGTAACCGTACGACGGCGGGATAACGTCGAACAAGCTGCGACGTATCCGTTGGGTATCCAAGCCCTCTTCGGACCCGGGATCGCCGGGGAGGGGGCGCGGGCGACCCCGGGGTGCCGACGGTCCGCTCAGCCCCGCGGACCCAGCCATCCATTACCCCGCTGGAGCAGGCTCAGTCAGCAGACCACGCCGCAGTCCTTCGACGACGCCCGACCCCACACGCAGCACCTCCGCGCAGTACCGCGCGACCGAGCCGTGCCGCGCGACCAGGTCGGCGAGGAAGAGTCGCTCGGCCCGGTAGAGCCGCTGCCACCGGACCGTGCGATGGTCTGCGGTGGCATATCCACCTACGTCGCGAAAATTGCAGAGTTTGTCGAGCTTGATGTGGCGGATCACGCTCATCACCCTAGTTCGCGGTGGGATGCGCCTCCTGCCGCTCGGCGGGGCCGTCCGCTGCCTCCGCCGCCTCCGTGGACTCTGTGGGTTCCGCCGGCTCCGCGGGTTCCGTCGGCTCGGCTGCTTCCTCCGCCTTTCTGTCGGCGATCTCGCGTCGGATGAGCAGGATCCAGCCGCCGATGGCCACGCCGATGAACAGCCACCACTGGACGCCGTACGCCAGGTTGAGTCCGCCGCCCGAGCCCACGTCGGGCGCGGGCACCGGCTCCGGCGCCGCGGCGGGCGTCGGCTGCTGCCCGGTCAGCTCCACGTACCCGCCCACGAGCTGGTACGGCAGCCCCTTGCCGATCTTGCCGGGGTCGATCAGCAGCACCTGGCCGGGGGGCAGCCCCGAGCGGTCCTTGAGCCCGCTCGACTCCTCCGTCTCGCCCGGGCGTAGCCGCCCGGTGACAGTTACCTGCCCTGCGGGCGGCGCGGGCACCTCGGGCGGCGCGTCGGCGCTCGCCCCCGCCTTCACCCAGCCCCTGTTCACCAGGACGGCCTGACCGGCGCCTGTCACCAGCGGGGTCAGCACGTAGAAGCCGGGCCTGCCCTCCTGCGGGCGCCTGCGCACGACCAGCCCGTGCGCCGTGTCGTAGCTGCCCGAGACGGTGACCGTGCGGAAGCGGTCGTCCGCCTTCACCTGCCGGCCCGGCCCGGCCAGCGTGCCGAGGGGGACCGGCTCGGCAGCCAGGTTGGCGGTCACACGGTCGCTGTTGGCCGAGCGCTCCTCGAACCGTCCGAACTGCCACCGGCCCAGGAACACGAAGGCGGGGATGACCAGCAGCACCACGACGTGGAGCGCGACCCAGCGAGGCGTAAGGAGGAACCGGTACACCCTTCAAGAGTAGGCAGCGCGACCCGTGCTCCCTCATCTGCCACCCTGCAGCCCCGATCTGGAGGAATGGCTTACCAGAATGGTGGTTCATCGCGTACGGTCGGGTTCGTCCCCCTGCGACCCCCCACCCCAAGGGCCTCATGTCCCTGCTTGCCGCGCCCTCGGAGGCGCCCGCGTTCGAGCTGCCCCGGTTCGCCCGCCTGTTGCGCCACGCGCTGCCGCGGGTGCTGGAGGGCATGATCCTGCCCGTCGCGGTGTTCTACGTCGGCTTGGTGCTCGGCGGGTTCACCGCCGGCGTCGTGGTGGCGGTGGCGTGGGTGTACGGGGGAGCGGCCTGGCGGATCGTCAAGGGCCGGGCCGTGCCGGGAAGCGTCCTGCTGGCGGCGGGCATGGTCACGGTCAGGGCGGTGCTGGCACTGCTCACGGGCAGCCCGGTGCTCTTCTTCCTGCAGCCGACGCTGGGCGTGTTCTGCGCCAGCGCGGCGTTCCTCAGCACGGCGCGGTTACGCAGGCCGCTCGCGCGGCGGGTGGCGGAGGATCTGGTGCCGCTGCCCGACCATGTGCTGAACAAGCCGCTCATGCAGCGATTTTTCCGCCGGCAGTCGCTGATTTGGGGGTGCGCGCAGTTCATCAACGGCTCGCTGAGCCTGTGGCTGCTGCTCAGCCAGCCCGTGCAGACCTACCTGCTCGTCCGGACGTCGGCGGTGGCGGTGCTGCTGTCGGGAGCCGCCCTGGTGACGCTGGCGGACTTCCGGGGTCGGCTACGCGCTCTTCAGCGCGGCGCCTGAGCCGGGCAGCGGGGTGATCTCCCGGGGCCCCGCCACCTCGTGCCCCTCCGCGCAGCGCAGGTACTGCTCGACGGGGGCGCCGCAGTCGCGGTGCGTCAGCAGCACGGGCGGGCCCGGCTCACCCGCCAGGTACCTGTCACCCCAGTGCATGAGCGCCACCAGCAGCGGGTACAGGTCGCGGCCCTTGTCGGTCAGCCGGTACTCGTAGCGCTGGCGCTGGCCCGGCTCGCGGTACGGCTGCTTGCGCAGCAGGCCCTCATCGACCAGCCGGGCCAGCCGCGCGCTGAGGACCTGGCGCGGCGCCCCGGTCATGGCCTGCATGTCGGCGAATCGGCGGACGCCGGTGAACGCCTCGCGCAGCACCAGGAAGGTCCACTTCTCCCCGACGATGTCCAGGGTGCGCTCGATCGAGCAGTTGTCCACCCGAAAAGGCACGTTCATACCGACTATCATACCTGAGTTCAATTGACAGACTCAGCCGTCGACCGGCAAGCTGAGTCCATGCTCGGAACCCAGATTCGCCCGGTCAGCTCGGACGACGAGGAGAGCGTCCGCCGCTTCCTAGCCGGGCTCTCGCTGCACACGCAGACCCTGCGGTTCTTCACCGGGATCGGCTGCCCGGCCGCCGCTCTGGTGCGCGCGCTGCTCGCGACCGACGAGCGCAGGGACGTCCTGGTCGCCGTCCAGGAGGGCGAGATCGTCGGTCACGCCATGAGCTACCGGGGCGGTGTGGCCGACGTGGAGATCGCGATAGTGGTCACCGACCAGTGTCAGGGGCGCGGGCTCGGTCGCAGGCTGATCGAGAGGTTGCTGTACAGGGCCGCCGTGCGCGGGGCCACCACCGTCGGCATGGACGTCATGGGCGAGAACAGGCGGGTGCTGGGGATGATCCGCAGGCTGTGGCCGGAAGCCAGGATGACGGTCTCTTCGGGAT
The DNA here is from genome assembly GCF_040614375.1 of Nonomuraea sp. NPDC005983. Classification (NCBI taxonomy): domain Bacteria; kingdom Bacillati; phylum Actinomycetota; class Actinomycetes; order Streptosporangiales; family Streptosporangiaceae; genus Nonomuraea; species Nonomuraea sp. NPDC005983. The sequence goes on along the minus strand of NZ_JBEXUP010000002.1, from coordinate 41,119 downwards.
TGGTGGAGGTGACCGCTATCCTCCAGGAGGCGGCGGTATTTGCGGAACAACGTTCTGGTGGCTCACCATTGACAGCGTGAAGAGTGTCAGGAACGGACGCGACGGCCGGACCCGCATCATCGAGGGCGCCCTGCGCCGGTTCAGCCAGGACGGAGTGTCGGCCACCACCCTGGCCAGCCTCCGCGAGGAGAGCGGCGTAAGCGTCGGCAGCTTCTACCACCACTTCGCCAGCAAGGAACACGTCTTCGGCGTGCTGTACGCCGAGATCCTCGCCACCTACCAGGAGGCGTTCCTCGCCGAGCTCGTCAGTCACAAGGAGGCCCGCGACGGCATCGAGGCCGTCGTCGCCTTCCACATGCGCTGGGCGGGCGAGCACCCCGAGCGGGCCAGACTGCTGGTCAGCGAGCGCCCGCCGCGCAAGACCGAGCCGGGTGGCCCCGAGGTGGCCGAGGCCCGCCGCGCCTTCTTTCGCGAGGTCTCCGACTGGTGGCGGCCGCACATGAAGAACGGCCTGCTCCAGCCGGTGCACGCGACCATGTGCTACGTCCTGTGGCTCGGCCCGGCCCAGGAGATGTGCAGGCTCTGGTTCGCCGGGGCCCACACGCCGACCGACGAGGAGATCAAGGGGCTGGGCGAGGCGGCCTGGCAGAGCCTCCGCCAGCGCGAGGAGTGACGAAGCGGCCACGTTGAGTGGTGTTACTGTCCGATTGTGACACGACCTCGGGCACTCGTCCTGCCCATCTTGCCGGAGCGCGCGCTCGCCCGCCTGGGCGAGGTCGCCGACCTGGCCCAGGCGTCCGACCGGCCCAGTGTCGGCTTCACCGACGAGCAGCTCGCCGACCTGGTCGTCGAGACCGGCGCGACCGTGCTCGTCACCGACGGTGACGAGGTCCGCGCGTCGGTGCTCTCGCTTCCCGTGCGGGTCGTCGCCAGCATGGCCGCGCCCACCAACGTCGATCTGGAACTGGCCGCCGAGCGCGGAGTCGCCGTCCTGCACGTCGCCGACCGCGACTCGGAGGCGGTCGCCGAGCTGACCATCGCGCTGCTGTTCGCGGTCAGCAGGAACCTCGTCACGGCCGACAGGGAGGTGCGGCGGGGCCGCGGTTACCGAGGCCGGATGCCACCCGCGCAACGCCACCGCGGCATGCGCCTGAGCGGGCGCACCTTCGGCATCGTCGGGCTCGGCCGGGTCGGCAGGGCGGTGCGCTGGCGCTGCGAGGGCCTGGGCATGCGGGTCATCGCCTGCGACCCGTACGTGGAGGAGGCTGCGCACAGCCTGCCCGCCCTCCTCGCGGAGGCGGACGTGATCTCGCTGCACACGCCCGTGACCGGCGAGACCAGGGGCCTGTTCGGCTCCGCCGAGTTCACCGCGATGCGCCCCGGCTCGATCTACCTCAACACCGCCCGGGGCGCGCTGCACGACCTGACGGCCCTGGTGGAGGCGCTGCGCGACGGGCAGCTGGGTGGCGCCGGGATCGACCACTTCGAGGGTGAGTGGCTCGACCCCGCCCATCCGCTGACCAGGCTGCCGAACGTGGTGCTCACGCCGCATCTGGGCGAGGCCACGGGAGAGAGCCACGAGGAGCACGCTGAGTCGATCGTGGAGGACATCGCGCGGCTGCTGCGCGGTGAGGAGCCCGCGCACGCCTGCGCGCCCGTCATGCCGGTTGCCGGATCCGCGTAGGCACCCGCCAGCAGGCGGTGTCGAGGGAGATGTCGAGCCGCAGGTCGCCGCGCTGCCTGCGCAGGCCGGGCACGCGCACCCGGTCGTGGACGTCGAAGCGCCCCCGGTGCGGGTAGCCGAACCCGAGTTCGTCGGGCAGGACCCGCAGGTCGTCGCGGTTGCCGCAGCTCGGGCAGGTCCAGGAGACGAGGTCGAGGCCGCGGTTGTAGTCGGAGCAGGCGCTGAAGTACTCGTCGGGCATGAAGCGGGACTCGCAGGCCAGGCAGGGGATCAGCATCGGACCCGCTCCTATCCGGACGTGGGTTGGTTCACTAGAGATATCGCGCGTCGGTTGTCCCTCGCTTGCAGAACACTTGGGTATTCCGGTAACAGTATGATTACTCTAAGTGTCCGATCATGTCGATAGCCTGGCGGTGAAAGGATGGTCGCGTGGAACGACTGCGCGAGCACCTCCTGGAGACCGGCTACACCATCGACGGCGTCCGCGACAGGCTGGGCGACATGGCGGCCTCGGCCCTCGCCCGCGAGGAGCTGGTGCCGGCGTTGCGCGCCACGGCCGACCTCGATCCGCTGGCCACCCTGATCAGGCTCTGGTGGCTGGGCGTGTCCGTTCCGGCGGGGGCGGTGCCCGCCGCGGTGCTCGCCTCTGTGCTCGATTCCGGCCTGCTCGTCGCCGAAGGGGGCGAGGTCAGGGCGTCCGTGCAGCTCCAGCCTTGGGAGAGCGGCGGCTACGTGGTCTCCGACCGCAAGGTGCGGCCCGGCGATCGCGCCCTGCGTCCCGACCACGTGGTGGGTGCGGGCGGCGCTTCGGCGAACCTGGCACAGCTCGTCACCCGTCGTCCGGTCCAACGGGCGCTCGACCTGGGCACCGGCTGCGGGGTCCAGGTGCTGCACCTGGCGGGCCGGGCGGATGAGATCGTGGCCACCGACGTGAACCCGCGCGCCGTCGAGCTGGCCGAGCTTAGCTGGAAATTGTCGGAAATTTCGGGTGTGGAGGCTCGGGTCGGCTCGATGTTCGAGCCCGTCGAGGGCGAGCTGTTCGACCTGGTCGTCTCCAACCCCCCGTTCGTCGTGACGCCGCCCGGCCAGGGCTCGACGCTGACGTACCGCGAGACGGGCCGCGAGGGCGACGCCTTCTGCCGCGACCTCGTCCGCCAGACGCCCGGCCACCTCGCCCCCGGCGGTCAGGCCCACTTCCTGGCCAACTGGCTGCACGTCGAGGGCGAAGACTGGCGCGAGCGCGTCGGCGGCTGGCTCAGCGAGACCGGCTGCGACGCCTGGGCGGTCCAGCGCGACGTCCAGGACCCCGCGGAGTACGTCGAGCTGTGGCTCAGAGACGCAGCCGAGCAGGGCACCCCCGGCTACGCCGAGCACTACGACCGCTGGCTGAGCTGGTTCGACGAGCAGAAGGTGGAGGGTGTCGGCTTCGGCTGGATCACCATGCGCAACTCGGGCACCCTCGACCCGGTCGTCCGCGTGGAGCAGCTCACCCACCAGGTCGCGCTCCCGGTCGGCGAGTACGTCGACGGCGTCCTCGACTCGATCGCGACCGCCCACCGCGTCCAGAACCTCGACTCCGCGCTGCTGCGCACCGTCGACGGCCTGCTCGACGAGCGCGTCGGCCTGCCGGGAGCCGAAGACCCGATGCGGATCGTGCTGCGCCAGACCACCGGCCTGCGCCGCAGCAGGGAGGTCGGCACCGTCGAGGCCGCGCTGGCCGGCGTGTGCGACGGCGAGCTGGCCCTCGGCCCGCTGCTCAACGTCATCGCCGAGCTGGTCGGCGACGGCGACATCCTGCACGCCGACGCCATCCGCCCGCTCATCGCTGAAGGATATTTCCTGCTTTGATCCGGCATTGATCCGACGTTGACAGCCACCGGAGAGGCTAGCGAGCACGGCACGAGCCTGGGGGGTACGAGGTTCGTGTCAGGCCCGGCCGGCCGTCGGTGTGAGGCGGCTAGCCGCCGCGCGGAGCATCCCGATAACCGGGCCCCCTAGCGACGCGAGGCGGTCAGATGGCCGGCCGGGCTGAACTTTCGTGACTCCCAAGGGACAGCCTTGTTCAATCATGTGTGGATGACACGTCTGGACGACGAGCTGTACTCAGGACTCGACGACCTGGGCGCTGTCGAGGAGGACCCTGAGGTCCGCGGCTTCGGGGGCGCCGAGCCTGGTGAAGATGTCCAGGGCCTGCCGTAGGCAGTCGGTGCTCCGCGAGGCGCTGCCCAGCCCTCTGAGCGCGTTGCCCAGCACGGTGAGCGAGAGCGCCTCGCCGTACGGGTGGCCGATCTCCCTCGACACGATCAGCGCCTGCTCCGCGTGACGCACGGCGTCCGGGTAGCGCTGGGCGGCGATGAACGTCTCGGCCAGTCGCGAGCACACCCGCTGCTCCCAAACCCGCTGCTTGCTCGCCCGGAAGAAGGCCAGGCACTCCGCGTGGTGGTGCACCGCCTCCGTCAGCCTGCCGACCCGGCTGAGCACGATGCCCAGGTGGTAGCGGGCGCGGGCGGTGCCGGCGCCGCTGCCGATCTCGGTGAAGATGGCCAGCCCCTTCTCGGCGGCGGCGATCGCGTCGTCGGCGTGGCCGAGCCCGAGGTGGTCGCGGGCCGAGTAGCTGAGCACCAGCGCCTCACCCGCCGGGACGCCGTTCTCGCGGTAGAAGCCCATCGCCGCGTCGAACCACGACAGCGCCTCGGTGTGGCGGCGCTGCCTGCCCACGACCACGGCCAGCGCGTTCAGCACCTCGCCCGTGACGACCTTCTCGCCGCCCGCGACGGACAGCTCGTGCACCCTCCTGAACTGCTCCTCGGCCTGGGTCAGGCGGTTGCCCGCGAACAGCACCCGGCCGAGCACGTAGCGGGCGCGCAGCTCGCTCGCCGGGTCGCCGATGCGCGTGGCCGTCGCCAGCACCGCCCGGGTGCCGTGGTCGAACTCGCGCGTGTGCGTGCCGGACTCCAGCAGCGGCTCCATCGCCACCAGCAGGTCGCCGGCGGGCAGGAGCTGCTCCGCCGTGCTGGACGCGTCGGCGGCCTGGTTGATCGCGGCGAACAGCGAGTCGCCCTCGGCGATCAGCCAGGCGACGGCCTCGTCGGCGGTGCCGAAGGTGAGCCCGCTGCCGACCACCACGAGGTTGTCGGAGATCATGCTGCCCTCGTAGGCCAGCCGGTGCGCCGACTGGGCGGAGGCCAGGTAGAAGCCGAGCAGTCGCCGCAGCGCCATCACGTGGGCCTGCGGGGGTTCCGACTTCTCCAGCTCCCGCCTGGCGAACAGCCTGAGCAGGCCGTGGAAGCGGTAGCGGCCCGGCGCCGGGGCCTCCAGCAGGCTGGCGTCGACCAGCGACTCCAGCAGGTCCTCCGTCTCGAACATGGTCATGGAGAGCACGGCGGCGGCGGCCCCCGCCGAGACGTCGGGGCCGTTGGGCAGCGAGAGCAGCCGGAACGCGCGGGCCTGAGCGGCTTCCAGCTGCCCGTACCCGAGCGCGAAGGTGGCCTCGACCGCGAGGTTGCCCACCCGCAGCTCGTCCAGGCGGCGCTGCTCGTCGGCCAGCCTGGGCACCAGCGACGCCACCGTCCACGACGGGCGGGCCGCCAGCCTGGCCGCGACGATCCGCACCGCCAGCGGCAGGAAACCGCAGGCCGCGACGACGTCCATGGCCGCGCCGTGCTCGGCCGCGACCCGCTCGGGGCCGGCGACGGCGGAGAACAGCGACAGCGCCTCGTCGGGCTCCATCACGTCCAGGTCGATCAGGCGGGCGGAGGGCAGGTCGGCCAGCTTGACCCGGCTGGTGACGATCGCCGCGCAGCCGGGGGAGCCCGGCAGCAGCGGGCTGACCTGCTCGGCGTCGCGGGCGTTGTCGAGCAGGACGAGGACGCGCCGCTCGGCCAGCAGCGACCGGTAGAGCGCGGACCGTTCCGACAAGCCCTCGGGGATGATGTCAGGCGGGATGCCGAGCGCCCGCAGGAACGCGCCGAGCGCGGAGGCGGGCGAGATCGCCTCGTCGGTGTAGCCGCGCAGGTCGGCGTAGAGCTGGCCGTCGGGGAACAGGTCGCCGGTGGAGTGGGCCACGTGCACGGCCAGGGCGGTCTTGCCGACACCCCCTATGCCGCAGATGGCGGCCACGGGCAGCCCCTCGGCGGACGCCTGGGCCGACAGCAGCGTGCGCAGCCGGCCGGCGATCTCCTTGCGTCCGGTGAAGTCGTTCACCGCGGCCGGGAGCTGGGCCGGGCGGGGGAACTCCGGGAGCGGCTCGTCCTCGTCCGGCTGGTCCTCCACGACCTCGGCGGCGGCCAGCGTGGGGTCGGCGGCCAGAATGCGCTGGTGCAGGGCGGCCAGCTCGGGGCCGGGCTCGATGCCCAGCTCCTCGATCAGCGCCTCGCGGGTCTCGGTGAACACGGCCAGCGCGTCGCCCTGACGGCCGCAGCGGTAGTAGGCCAGCATGAGCTGCGCGCGCAACCGCTCACGCAACGGGTGGTCGGCGGTCAGCGCGATCAGCTCGGAGACGACGGCCGCGTGCTCGCCCAGCTCCAGGTCCACGTCCATGAGCGTCTCGAGCACGCTGAGGCGGCGTTCGGCCAGCCGGTCGCGCTGGTGCTCCGCGTACGGGCCCACGGCCCCCGCCAGCGGCTCGCCCTCGAACAGCGCGAGCGCGGCGCGCATGCGCCTGGCGGCCTCGGCCGGCCTGCCGGCTTTGCGGGCGGCCTCGGCCTCCTGGATGCCGCGTTCGAAGCGGGTCAGGTCGAGCGCGCCGTCGGGCAGTCGCAGCGCGTAGCCACGTCCGACAGAGGTGAGCAGCTCGGGCCGGGAGCGGGCGGGCCTGTCAGGTTCCAGCACGGTACGCAGCCGCGAGACGTACGTGCGCAGCGCCCCCAGCGCCCTCGGCGGCGCGTCCTCGCCCCAGACGGCGTCGATCATCTCGGCCGGCGTGACCGCGCGGCCCTCGCGGAGCAGGAGCATTCCGAGAATGGAACGCTGCAACGGCGTTCCCAGGTCGAGCTCCTGGCCATCACGCCACGCGCGGACGGGACCGAGCACGGCGAACCGCAGCCCACCTTCGAGGCTCTGACCAGCCATGCCGTCTGTCTCCAAGGCAATGGAACGATTTGCTACCAAATGATAGATCCATCTCTGGCCAATACCTAGTTCGTTAACCGAAGCGTCGACCGGCGGCAAGCTGCCGCGAAGAATCAGGCCCCGCCCATGACATGAGCGGGGCCGTACGGATGTTCCTATGCTGCTTCGACCAGACCGAGCCTCATGGCCAGCCGTTCTCGGACGGCCGGCCATTCGGAGTTCAGGATCGAGTAGAACGCCGTATCTCGGACCGTGTCGTCGGCGCCTCGGCTTTCCGCTCGTCGCACCCCGTCGAAGTGTGCGCCGAGAGCCTCGATGGCGGCCCGTGATCGGACGTTGCGTACATCAGCTTTGAGCGTGATGCGGTGGACGTTCCAGCTGTCGAAGGCGTGCGAGAGCATCAGGAACTTGCTCTCCCGGTTCACACCCGAGCCCTGGGCGGACGCGCCCAGCCAGGTGTAACCGATGTCGGCCACGGACGGGATCTCGCCCACCGCTCCCCGCGTACCCGGAGGCCAGGGCATGGGGCCCTGCCAGTACTCCAGGTTCATGAGACGGGTGGCACCGACCACGCGGTCGGTGTTCAGCCACCGGATGGCGAAGGGCATAGTGCGGCCCTCCGCCTGCTCAGCCAGCACGGCCTCCACGTAGGAGACCATCTCGTCCCGGCCATCCGGGACGCGAGTGAAGGCATACGTGGTGCGGTCTTCACTCGCCGCGGCGACGAGTTCGTCGATCACCGCGAGGCTGAGAGGTTCCAGGCGCACGAAGCGCCCGGACAAGGTGACAAGAGCGGGCATGAGCACATGATGGGGTCTGCTCACCACTGGTGTAACCAGGCATCGCCCGCGAACTTTTGCAGCTTTCTGAAGGTATGGCGTTTCCGCAGGTCAGAGGGCCGATTCCGGGAGATCGGGACCGGCCCCGAAGGTAAAACTTCGGCTAACCGTGCACTGCCGTCGGCACGAGCGCCAGTTCCGGTTCAGGCGAGGCGCTCCGCCGTCGCAGCGACAGCTGTCGCAGGCCCGTCGCGAGATGATCGAGACTGTCGGCGATCCACGGCAGCTGGAGCGGGTCTGCGCTGTTCAGCGCGGCCATCCGCTCCTCGGCGGACTCCCCGTACAGCAGGCTCACGGCCACCCGCACCCGCGCGGCGGCGGGGTCGTCGCCGAACGCGTGGCCGGGCAGCACGCCGATGCCGTGCTCCTCCAGCAGCGCCCTGGTGATCTCGGCCGAGCCGCCGAGCCGCAGGTGGCTCAGGTCCGGGTAGAGGTAGAAGCCGCCCTGGGGGACGGGCACCGAGGCGCCGATCTCGACGAACCTCTCCCTGACGGCACGGGCGACCGCGCCGTGCAGCCTCCGGCTCCGCACGATGCGCTCGACCAGTTCAGGGGCGTCGGTGAAGGCGTAGGTGGCGGCTTCCTGCACCGGGGCCGCAGGGGCGGACCAGATCTCGCTGGCCACCGCGAGCAGCCTGCTGCGCAGCGCGTGCGCGCCGTCCGGCAGCCTGGCCACGCCGATCCGCCAGCCGCCGAGAGCCAGGTTCTTGCTCAGGCCGGTCGTGATGATCGTGCGCTCGGGGGCGAGGTCCGCGGGGGAGGTGTAGGGGAGGTCGGGGTCGTGCAGCAGGTCGCGGTAGATCTCGTCGGAGATGATGATCAGGTCCAGCTCGCGGGCGACGTCCACCAGACGGCGGATCGTCTGCGGCGACGCGAGGCGGCCCGTGGGGTTGTCGGGCAGCGTCACGAGCAGGCAGCGGACGTCCCTGCCCTGCGCGCGGGCCTGGAGCACCGCGGAGCGTGCCGTGTCGGGGTCGGGGGCGCCGCCCTCTCCCGGCGGTGCGGGCACCAGGATGGGACGCGAGCCGACCAGATCGGCCTGCGCCGCGTAGCTGACCCAACTCGGCCTCGGGAGGACGATGTCGCCGCCGATCGCCAGCAGCAGGCCGTACAGCAGCGACTTGCTGCCGGGGCCGCAGACGACCAACTCGGGGTCGGTGATGAGCCCCCGTCGTGCCCAGTAGCCCGCCGCCGCCGCCCGCAGTCCGGACGCCCCCGCGACCGGCCCGTAGCCGTTGCGATCGGATGCGGCCGCCAGCCTTTCGCGGAGCGCCGGGTGGACGGGCAGCCCTGCCTCGCCGAAGGCGAGGTGCAGCACGCGTTCCCCGGCGCGCCGTCTTCGTTCGATGTCTTCGTTCGCCGCCAGGGTGGCGGACAAAGTCACGCTCATGGTTGTCACGTTCCCAGCGTGGTTGGATGAAGGCATCAGCACAAGCGAGGCTTTTCGTGGGTAGGCATAAGGAAGTCCGATGCTCGAACTACGCCGTCTGACGTTGATCTGCGAGTTCGCCCGCCGAGGCAGCATCGCCGCCACCGCCGAGTCTCTGGGCTACAGCCCCTCGGCCGTGTCGCAGCAGCTCGCGGCCCTGGAACGGGAGACAGGCACCGCCCTGATCGACAGGACGGCGCGCAGCGCAGAGCTCACCGACGCGGGCCGCAGACTCGTCGCCCACGGCGAGCGCATCCTGTCGATGGTGGAGGAGGCCGAGTCGGATCTGTCCGCCCACGCCGGCATCCCGGCCGGACGCGTCGTCGTCACCGCCTTCCCCACGGCGGCCGTCGCCTTCGCCCCGGCGCTGGCCCGATCGCTACGCCGCCACACCGAGCTGACCCTCCGCCTCGGCCAGAGCAGGTCCGGGCGGGGCATGCGCGAGGTGCAGTCCGGCGAGGTCGACATCGCGCTCATCGACGACTGGTACGGCCGCGTCCGCGACAACGACAGCCTGCGCGTCTACCCGCTGCTCAGCGACCCGCTGGTGCTCGTGGTGCCGCGCAAGCACCGCCTCGCCGACCCCGAGGTGCCGCTCGACCTGCGCGAACTGCGCGACGAGCCGTGGATGGCCACCCCCGACGGCGAGCCGTCGCGCCTCGCGGTGGACCGCCTCTTCGTGGACGTGGGCGGTACCAAGCCGACGCCGTGGGAGTTCGAGGGGCTGGGGACGATCCTGTCGCTCGTGGCCAAGGGCATCGGCATCGCCGCGGTGCCCGCGCTGGCGCTCGCGGCGGGGGTCCGCGGGCTGGCGGTGCGGCAGTTCCCGGGAAACCCGGTCAGGCGCGAGGTGCACGCGGTCGCCCGCGGCTCCAGCGTGCACCGCCCTTCGGTGTCGGTGACGTTGCGGGCGATCCACGTCGCGGCGCGCTACATCGCCGCCGACCTGGATCCGGTGCGGCCCGCGGAGCGCTGACGCGAGCGCACATTCCGGTAGCGTCTGCGGCTATGGCGCCGTCCTACTCCATCGAGCAGCTCCTCCTCGCCCAGCCCAGCATCAGCCGGGTGGCGGGGGTCGACGAGGTAGGCCGGGGGGCGTGGGCCGGGCCCGTGACGGTCTGCGCCGTCGTGACCGACCTGTCGGAGCCGCCTTCGGGCCTGACGGACTCCAAGCAGCTCTCGGCCGCCAAACGCGCCTCGCTGGCGGGGGAGCTGGAGAGCTGGGCGCTCGGCATCGGGTACGGCGAGTCGTCGCACACGGAGATCGACCGGCTCGGCATGACCGAAGCCCTGCGCCGAGCCGCCCGCCGCGCCCTGGAGGCGCTACCGGTCAGGCCGGACGCCGTGATCCTCGACGGCAAGCACGACTACATCGGGCCGCCGTGGCCGGTGCGGCTGGAGGTCAAGGGCGACGCGGCCAGCATCTCGGTGGCGGCGGCGTCCGTGCTGGCGAAGGTGCGGCGCGACACGTACATGGGGACGATCGGCTGCGTGGAGTACGCGTTCGCGGAGAACGCCGGCTACCCGTCGCCGGTGCATCAGGAGGCGCTGGCCCGCCTGGGGCCCACGGAGCATCACCGCCTGTCCTGGTCGTACCTGGACGACCTGCCGCGTTGGCGCCATCTGAAGCAGCACCGCGACCCGTCCGTGGGAGAGGGCCAGGCCAGCCTGTTCGGCTGAGACGTCCTGCCGGTAAGTCAGGTTCAGGTGTCATCGAGAGACCTGTGGTGGCCGTGCAGAATCGGTCATCATCGGGTGGGTGCGTATCGGGATCTTTCTGGTTGTGGCCCAGTTTCCGGGGCAGGACGCGGGGCGGGTGCTGGCCGACGCCGTCGAGTTGGTGGTGGCCGCCGAGGAGGCCGGGTTCGACGACGCGTGGATCGCCGAGCACCACTTCATGTCGTACGGGGTGTGCCCGTCGGCCGTCACGCTGGCGGCCGTGGCGATCGGCAGGACCAGCGCGATCGGGGTCGGCACCGCCGTGAGTGTGCTGTCAACGCAGCATCCGGTGGCGCTGGCCGAGCAGGCGGCGATGTTGCACCACCTGTCGGGCGGACGGTTCACGCTGGGCGTCGGGCGGGGCGGGCCGTGGGTCGACCTGGAGGTGTTCGGCACCGGGCTGGAGAAGTTCGAGCGGGGGTTCGGGGAGTCGCTGGACGTGCTGCTGGCGGCGCTGTCGCGGGAGCGGGTGTCGGCTGAGGGGGAGTTCTTCCGGTTCCGGGAGGTGCCGGTGGTGCCGTCCGCCAGGTTGCGGCCGGTCGTGGCGTGCACGTCCGAGGCGACGGTGGCGCTGGCGGCGGATCGGGGGCTGCCGATGCTGCTCGGGATGCACGTCGATGACCGGGAGAAGGCCGCCGTGGTGGACGCGTACGAGGCCCGGCGGGGGGCGCCGGAGGCGGGGCACGTGGCGGCGGCGGTCGGGTACGTGGCCGACTCGACCGCGCGGGCCGTGCGGGAGCTGAAGGAGACGATGCCGCGCTGGCTGGAGCCCGGGCTGGCGGGGTACGTGCCGGTGGACGATCGGGCGCGGCCCCCGCGAGATATCGGGAAATATGTGGACTTCTTGACTCGGGTGCACCCCGTCGGGTCGGCTGAGCACTGCGTGGAGAGCATCCTACGCACCGCCTCGGTGACGGGCATCGCCCATCTCATCCTGATGGTCGAGGGCCTGGGGGACCAACGGCGAACTCTCGAGAACATCCGGCGGCTGGGGGCAGAGGTGCTGCCACGCGTCAGGCCCGCCGCCGCGTCCCGCTGACGAAAACGCCGGTCCGCCACCGCCGGGGCGCAGCGGTGGCGAACTCCGAGTCGCCCGCCACCGTCAGCCGGCGGTGGCGGACGCCCTGGCGGTCAGCAGTCGACCAGTTCGGGTTTCTGGTTGAGGATCTGGGCCCTGGGGGTGACGAAGTCGCGCAGGGCCTCGGTCGCCGCCGGGTCGAAGACCGCCACCCGGTGGCAGTTCTGGAAGGCCAGCCGGACGCCGAAGTGACTCTCCAGGGCGCCGCGCATCGCGTCGCTCGCCAGGCAGCGCAGGAGCTGGCCGCGGGCCTCCTCGGACGGCGGCGGAACCTGGTTGTCGGCGAAGTCGGCCCCTGACTGATTACGCTGCTCGACCAGCTCGCTGATCACCGACCAGGCGTAGGGCAGGGAGTCGCGGACGCAGGCGACGAAGGCCGCGTCGTCGATCTGGCCGGTTCTGGCCTGGTCGAGTAGATCGTTTGGAACGGTCAGCGACATGCTGTCTCCTCTCGAAAGGGGTGAATCTGACGCTAGGTGTGGCCGGCTGGTCACTCCAGATGACCGGAGGGCGACAGTCATGGGCCGTAGACGAAGTGCGGGTCGATCTGCTCGGCAAGGTCGAGGCCCGTGCGGTCGTTGGCCCAGGCGCGGGCGTTGCGGAGGTGGAACTCCGCCGTCTGGCGGCCGAACCGGGGCCAGTCCTTCACCTGCCCGTCGAGGTGTTTCAGCAGGACGGCCAGCGCGTCGGCGTTACCGGGCTCCAGGTCGTCGAGGGCGAAGGGACGCCCCTGTTCCATGGCGCGGACGGCGGCCGAGTGCTCCATCCAGGTGAGCAGATCGTCACCCACCTGGTCGCGCAGGAAGTCGACGTCGGAGGGCGCGTGCACCTTGTTGCCGACGACCGCGAGCGCGACGTCGTAGTCGGCGGCGTACTCGCGGTACTGCCGGTAGACGCTGACGCCCTGCCTGGTGGGCTCGGCGACGAGGAAGGTCAGGTCGAAGCGGGTGAACAGGCCGGAGGCGAAGGAGTCGGCGCCGGCCGTCATGTCGACCACCACGTACTCACCGGGCCCGTCGACCAGGTGGTTGAGCAGCAGCTCCACGGCGCCGACCTTGGAGTGGTAGCAGGCCACGCCCAGGTCGTCCTCGGTGAACGGGCCCGTCGCCATCAGGCGGACGCCCTCGGCGGTGCTCACCGCGTACGGGCTGGCGGCGAGGTCGTCGAAGCGCAGGAGGCGGGAGCCGCGGCCGGGCGGCGTGGTCTTGACCATGGCCTCGGCCGAGGGGATGCGCGGGTTGTCGCCGCGCAGGTGCTCCTTGATCTCGGCCAGGCGCGAGCCGAGCGGCTCCGGCGACTCGTCGGCGCCGAGCACGAGGGCGAGGTGCTGGTTGATGTCGGCGTCGATGGCGACGACGGGTGCGCCCTGGCTGGCGACGTGTCTCGCGAACAGCGCCGACATCGTCGTCTTGCCGCTGCCGCCCTTGCCGACGAAGGCCACTCTCACGATCGCGCTCCTGAAGCTGATTATGAAAACCGTTTCCATTCGAGGGTGCGACCATCATGCCACACTCGGTGCGTGCGTGATGACGAATTGGCGCGGGCGGTTCGCCTGCGCGAGCAAGGGCAGCGCGAGGAAGCGCGGACGATCCTGCTGGAGCTGGCCGAGCGCCACCCCGACGACGCCGAGGTGGCCTACCAGACGGCCTGGGTGCACGACGCGCTCGGCCTGGAGGCCGAGGCGGTGCCGTTCTACGAGCGCGCCCTGGCCGACCAGGGCCTGGACGACCGGCTTGGCGCCTTCACCGGGCTGGGCAGCACGCTCCGGGTGCTCGGACGCCACCGCGAGGCCCTGGAGACGTTCACGCGCGGCCTGGAGGAGTTCCCCGGCGACCCAGGGCTGCGCACGTTCATGGCCATGGCGCTGTACAACGAGGGCCGCGCCCGGGAGGCGGTCGGTTCCCTGCTCAAGCTCGTGGCCGAGTCGGGCCAGGTCGGCCGGTACCGCCGGGCCGTGGAGTACTACGCGGAGAACCTGGACGAGACGATCTGAGCGAAGGTGACCTCGGTGAGCAGGCGCTCCTCGTGCTCGCGCAGCGCGGTCCAGACCTCGGCCAGCGGGCCCGCCACGCCCGGGTAGCCGCCGTGCTCGGGGTACTCGGGCTTGCCCTCGATGACGGTGATCACGTCCGCGAGCGTGAGGTCCTCGGCGGGGCGGGCCAGCCAGTAGCCGCCCTCCGGCCCGCGCAGGCTGTGGATCAGCCCGGCCCGCCTGAGCTGGAGCAGGATGTTGTCCAGGAACCTGCGCGGGATGTTCTGGGCCGACGCGATCCGGTCCGCCGGCACCGGCCCCGGTGGCGCCGCGGCCAGCTCGGTGACCGCCCGCAGCGCGTAGTCGGTTCTCGCGGAGATCCGCATCACACCGGACTGAGGCCCCAGCGTCGCCGCAGCGCGCTGTCGGCCACCTCGAACAGCATGTCGATCACGATGCCGATCAACAGGATGATGATCATCGTGCCGATCAGCCCCGGCGAGTCCGACAGCTCGCGGGCGTTCGCGAGCTGCTCGCCGAGCGACGACTGGTAGGCGATGATCACCAGCAGCTCGCCCGCCATCAGCGACCGCCAGGCGAACGCCCATCCCTGCTTCAGCCCCGCCAGGAACGACGGCAGCGAGGCGGGCAGGATGACGTGGCGGTACAGCTGGAGCCGCCTGAACCCGAGCATGTGCCCGGCCCGCAGCAGCAGCGGCGGCGTGTAGTCGACGCCGGTGATCAGCCCGTTGGCGATGGACGGCGCCGCGCCCAGGATGACCACGAACGTGATCGCGCTCTCCGTCAGCCCGAACAGCAGGATCGCGAACGGGAACCAGGCGATCGACGGCATGGTCTGCAACCCGGTGATCAGCGCCCCGCACGCGGCCCGCAGCACCTTCACCCGCGACACGGCCGCCCCGACCACGAGCCCGGCGAGCACGGCGAAGGCGAACCCGGTGACCGCCCTGCGCATGGTGGTGGCGACCGCCTGGTAGAACTCGGCCTCGCCCAGCCGCGACGCCAGGTCCTGGAAGGTGGTGAGCGGCCCGGCGAAGACGTACTCGGGCCAGCGGCCGCTCAGCACGACCAGCTCCCAGACGACCAGCACCAGCGCGACGGCGGCCAGCATCGGCCAGGCGCGCCCCCAGACGCGGGCGGCGACCCCCGAGCGCCGCTCGCCGGCCAGCTCCAGCGCGTCGAGCCCGGCCAGCTGCCGGGCGTGCGTGTCAACGGCCATGGCGCATGACCTCCTCCTTCAGCCGGTCGGTGATCCGCACCGCCAGGGAGGCGACCTCGGCGGACTCGGTGCGTCGTGGCCGGGGCAGCGCGACGGGGAACTCCTCGGCGACGCGGCCGGGGCGGCTGCTCAGCAGCACGACCTTGTCGCCCAGCCGTACGGCCTCGCGCACGTTGTGCGTGACGAACAGCACCGACAGGTGCCGCTCCCGCCAGATCCGCTCCAGCTCGTCGTGCAGCAGGTCGCGGGTCATCGCGTCGAGCGCGCCGAACGGCTCGTCCATCAGCAGCACCGCGTCGGCGCCGGACGAGGACGCCGACGACTGGGCGAGCGCGCGGGCCAGGGCGACGCGCTGGCGCATGCCGCCGGACAGCTCGTGCGGACGCTTCCCGCCGAAGCCGCCCAGATGCACGATGTCCAGGAACTCGGCCGCCCTGGCCTGCCGCTCGCGCTTGGGCAGGCCGTCGGCGCGCAACGCCATCTCGACGTTGGCCGAGACGGTCAGCCAGGGGAAGAGCGCGGGGTCCTGGAACATCATCGCGACCCTGCGCCCGCCCGTGGAGATCTCCCCCGCGGTCGGCCTGTCGAGCCCGGCGACCAGCGACAGCAGCGTGCTCTTGCCGCATCCGGACGCGCCGAGCAGGCAGACGAACTCTCCGGGGACGACGGAGAGCGAGACCTGGTCGAGGGCGAGCAGCCCGTTCCTGCCGTGGCCGTACACCTTGGAGACGCCCTCCAGCCGTACGGCGTCCTGCTGGTCGACTACCTGAGTCGTCATGTCCCTCACCTGTCCGATACGGACTTCTGGCCCTGCGCGGCCAGCACCTCGTTGAGCGGCTTGAGGTCGTAGATGCCGTTCAGGTCCACCGGCTTGAGCAGCCCGACCTGCACCGCGTGGTCCGCGCTGGCGGTGAGCGAGGAGGCGATCGGGTCGTTGGTGAACGTGATGTTCTTGAACGCGCTCTGCAGCACCTCGGGCTTGAGCGGCTTCTGGGTCAGCTTCTCGATCGCGGCGTTGGCGGTCTGCGCGGCCGCCGCGGGGTCGTCGTTGATGAACTTCGTCGCTTCGACGTGCGCTTCGAGCAGCTTCTTGACCAGGTCGGGGTTGGCCTTGGCCCACTCCTGGCGGACGATCAGGTGGGTGATCACGAACTGCTTGTCCGGCCAGAGGTCGCGCTCGTCCTGAAGGATCTTGCCCTTGCTCTCCAGCACCAGCCGGCTGGCGAACGGCTCGGGCACCCAGGCGCCGTCGATGTCGCCGGTGGCGAACGTCTGCAGGGTCTGCGCGTTCTCCTGCGGCACGATGTGGACGTCGCCGCCGCCCTTGGTGTCGGTCTTGAGGCCCTTGCTCTGCAGCCAGTAGCGCAGCGCCACGTCCTGGGTGTTGCCGAGCTGCGGGGTGGCGATCTTCTTGCCCTTGAGGTCGGCGGCCGAGTTGATGCCCGGCTTGACCACCAGGTAGACGCCGCCGGACGCGGCCCCCGCGATGATGTTGATGGCCTTGCCCTTGGACTTCTCCCAGGCGTTGATCGCCGGGTTCGGGCCGATGTAGGTGGCGTCGACGGCGCCGGAGAAGATCGCCTCGATCGCGGCGGGGCCGGCGTTGAACGTGCTGGTCTTGACCGGCACGCCGAGGTGCTTGGCGTACAGGCCCTTCTCGACGCCGACGAGCGCCGTGGCGTGCGTGATGTTCGGGAAGAACCCGAGCCGGACCTCCTCGGCCCTGCCTCCCGCGTCGGACGCGGCGCCGCCCCCGCAGGCTGCCACCAACGTGGTGAGTGCCATGGCTGCCACCGCGGCGAGCACCCTGCGAGCGTTCATGCCCACTCCCTATTTCCTACTTAATAAGTCGGCTATGTGAGCATAAAACGCCGTTGTTTCCTTGATGTCAAGTCGGAATTAGCTGGAACGGTCCGGCGTGCGGCCTGGCGAGGGGACGGTGGGCGCGCTGCCAGGCCAGGCCGCCCGGCTGGGCGCCGGCCCAGTCGACGCGCCCAGTGCTCGGTGCTTCGCGTGTGCGGGCAGGCCGCGATCCGCGGCGTGCTTCGCGCGTGCGAGCAGGCTGCGATCCGCGGCGTGCTTCGCGGGCAGGCCGCGATCCGCGGGGTCAGCGGCAGGTGCTGTCGAGCGCCAGCGGCTTCTCCGGCGACATCTTGGACGCGCTGCCCGAGGCGGTGGCCGTCCTGTTGGCCGGGCGCTCCGCGATGACCTGGGCGACCCTGCGCCTGATCAGATTCCAGTCCGGGTAGGCCGTGTTGATCAGCGGCGGGACGAAGCTCAGGCTCCTGATCCTGGTCTCCTTGACCTTCAGCGACAGATCCACCAGGGCGGGCAGCAGCCCCTGCGGGATGTCCGTGGAGATCGCCCGCTTGGTGGCGGTGGCCAGGCCCTCGAAGCGGTTCAGCACGGTCAACGGGTCGGCCTGCTTGGCGACGGCGTTGAGCAGGCATTTCTGGCGGCCCATGCGCACGTAGTCGTCGCTGTCGGTGCGCGAGCGGCCGTACCAGAGGGCCTCCTCGCCGGAGAGTCTGCGCGTGCCTGCTGGCAGCAGGCCCTCGCGGTACTTGCCGTAGATGATCGGCTCCTTGATGGTGATCCGTACGCCGCCCATCGCGTCGATGATCTCGGCGAAGCCGCGCATGTCGACCATGGCGTAGTAGTTCACCGGGATGCCGAGGATGTCGCTGATCGTCTGCTTGAGTATGGTCGGGCCGCGCTGCCCCTTGCGGACGCCCGGCACCATGTCCGGATAGTCCTCGGCGTACTGGAAGATCTCGTTGAGCAGGCCGGGCGTGGTCTGATCGCCCGTGCCGGTGAAGCCCTCCGGGAAGCGCCGCCTGGCCGGGCCCGGCGGCATCGGCACCCGCTCCAGGTTGCGCGGCAGGCCGAGCAGGATCGTCGCGCCGGTCGCGGTGTCGACGCTGGCCACGGTCATGCTGTCGGTGCGCACGCCGGGCCGGCTCGGGGCCGCGTCGGCGCCGATGAGCAGGAAGTTCACCCGCTCGGCGCCGTTCCACGGGTCCAGCGCCATCACCGGGGACGAGGGCGCGGTGAACAGGCTGTTGACGACGTCGCGCGACAGGTAGGCCAGGTGGGCCGCGTACGCGGTCGGGACGAGCACGAGCACGCACAGCGCGGCCGCGACGGCCGTGGTGAGGGCCCGGCCCGTGGTGTTGGCTGCCTCCGGCCGGACGAGCACGAAAGACCAGATGATCACGGCGGACCAGGCGAGCGCGATCAGCCCGAGCGCGATCGACAGGATGGTGAGCCAGGCGGGTTGCACGGCCAGCGCCAGCAGCCTGGCGCTGAACGCGGTCAGCACGGTGAGGATGAAGGCCATCAGCGCCAGGTGAGTGATCATGAGGGCGAACCCGGTTCTCCGGCGGTCGGTGGCGAGGTGGGCGACACCCCAAAGCAGGGCCGACCCCATCGTCAGGGCGACGCTCGCGCCGAGACCGAACCCGCGTTCTCTGCCTGTCATCCCTGGTCAACCCCCGTTAACGCTGATTCATCCCAGGCTAGTTACAGGGCGTGGCCGGTTAGTTCTGCGTGGATTCCGTGTCGGATCAATTCCCGGTAAGCCGCTCTTGAGATATAACGTGAATTGTGAGTGACCGACATGGAAGCTATGGGTTTGACGCTCCCTGGGCACTTGGCGGCCTCGTCCTGGGGGCGCTCGGCCTGCTGGCGCTGGCGACGGTGTCCTTCGCCTTCGACGTCCCCGCTGCCGGGATCGCCTTCCTGGTAGGCGCGCTGTACACGCTCGCGAGCGCGGCAAGCTACGCCTACACCACCCGGGGCGGCAAGTTCGCCGTCTGGAAGGAGGAGCTCGGTCGGCTGCGCGGAGACGAGCGGCTGCTCGACCTCGGGTGCGGGCGCGGGGCGGTGCTGATGCTGGCGGCCAGACGGCTGTCCGACGGCGAGGCCACCGGCCTGGACCTGTGGAGCACCAAGGATCAGTCGGGCAACGCCGAGGCGGTCACCAGGGCCAACGCCGAGCGCGAGGGCGTCTCCGACCGGGTCGAGCTGGTCACGGCCGACATGCGGGAGCTGCCCTTCGTGGACGGCGCGTACGACGCGATCGTGTCCAGCCTGGCCGTGCACAACATCCCCACCACCGAGGGGCGCGACAAGGCGATCAGGGAGGCGCACCGGGTGCTGCGTCCCGGCGGGCTGATGCTGATCGCCGACTTCCAGCACACGCCCGAGTACGAGGCCACGCTGCGCGACCTCGGCGTCGTGGACGTGCGCAGGCGCGACCTCGGCTGGCGGTTCTGGTACGGCGGCCCCTGGTTCAGGACCTGGATGCTGGAGGCCCGCAAACCCGCGTGACCGCCGCGCCGCCGTTCAGGACGGACGCGTCGGCGCCGCTCGGCAGAGAGGCGGGCTCAGGGGACGGCTCCGGTGATGCTCAGCCGACCGGGGTGAGTTGAGCGAGGGAGGCCACCCGCTGGATGTAGGCGTCCGGCAGCTCGCGCAGGAGGGTCGCCACCTCCTGGTCGCGGATCGCCGGGAGGGCGGTGACGGCGTCCGCGGCGAGGTCGCGGCAGTAGGCGAGCGTGATGTCCACGATCCCGCCCGCCCGCAGTCGGCGCAGCACCTCCTCCACCCGCTCGTCGGACATGTCCCTGCCCAGCAGGTCGGAGACGTCCGCGCCGGTCATCAGCAGCGGCAGGCTGTAGACGCCCTGGCGCAGGTCGTTGCCCGCCGGCTTGCCGAGCCGCTCGCTGGACGCGGTCAGGTCGAGCAGGTCGTCGAGGATCTGGAAGAGCAGCCCGAACCGCTCGCCGTACGCGGCCATCCGCACCCTGTCCTCGTCGGACGCGTGCGCGCACACGGCCGCAACCAGGCACCCGGCCCGGAACAGCGCCGCCGTCTTCCCTGTGACGGACCTGAGCGCCGACTCCTTGGTCCGGTGCGGGTTGAACAGGTCCGTCGTCTCCAGGTACTGGCCCTCGGCCAGCTCCACCACGGCCGCCGCCAGCACCTCGGCCACCGGCCTGGACACCGCCGTGATCGCGGCCAGCCCCGCCCTGGCCAGCATGAAGTCGCCCACGACCAGCGCCCTGCCGTCGCCGAGCTCGGCGTTCAACGTCCGGGCCCCGCGCCGCTGGGTGGCTCCGTCCATGAGGTCGTCGTGCACCAGCGACCCGGCGTGGATCAGTTCCACGCAGGCGGCCGCCGTGACCACGCGCCGGTCGGGCGTCTTTCCCAGAGCGAGCGAGGTGGCGAGGGTCATGGCGGGTCTGAGCCGTTTGCCGCCGGCCCTGATGATCCTCCCGGCGGCGTCGTTGATCGCCGGCAGCGCGGACGACCCGCCCAGCCGCTGGACCCTGGTCTCGACCTTGCGCAGCCCCTGGGCGATGGCGGGCGTACTCAGCAATTGATCCATATGTCCAGCCTGCGCCGTGGCCGCTGTGCCACGCCTGAGAGACCCTGAGGCCCCTCTCAGCCGGATCCAAATTGACCCTGACATCGTGTGAGGCGCTATGCCAGGATGTGCCGACTCTAGGAGGACATCATGGGGATCGCCGGAAGGATCGACGAGCTGCTGAGCTCCGGCAAGGCTCCCAACCTGCACGGCGTCGTGGTCGTCCAGGACGGGCAGATCGTGCTGGAGCGCTACGGGGCGGGAGACGATTTCCGGCTCAACGACCCCCTCGGGCATGTCACGTTCGACGCCGGCACGCCGCACGACCTCCGGTCCGTGACCAAGAGCGTCGTCGCGCTGCTGTACGGGATCGCGCTCGGCGACGGGCTGGTGCCCAGCCCGGGTGACGGGCTGCTCCAGCACTTTCCGCAGTACCCCGACCTGGTCGAGGGCAGGGAGCGGCTCACGGTCGAGCACGCGCTGACGATGACGCTCGGGCTGGAATGGGACGAGAGCGTCCCGTACACCAGCAGCGCCAACAGCGAGATCGCCATGGAGGAGGCGCCCGACCGGTACCGGTACATCCTGTCGCGTCCGGTCATCGAGGAGCCGGGGAAGCGGTGGCTGTACTGCGGCGGCGCGTCGGCGCTGATCGGCAGGCTGATCGCCGACGGGGTGAAGGCGCCGCTGGAGGAGTTCGCCAGGGAGCGGCTCTTCGGGCCCCTGGGCATCGACGCCGAGTGGATGACCTATCGCGGGGTGGCGATGGCGGCGTCCGGGCTGCGGATGCGCCCGCGCGACCTCGCCGAGCTCGGCCGGCTCGTGCTCGAAGGGGGGCGCGGGCTGGTGCCGGAGAGCTGGATCGGGGAGATGCAGCGCTCCCGGGTCCGCATCGCCGACGGACACGAGTACGGCTACCAGTGGTACGTCACCCCGGGCCGCTGGGTCGCCGCGCACGGCAACGGCGGGCAGGCGCTGGTGGTGGTGCCCGACCGCCGGCTGGTGGTGGCCCTGACGGCCGGCGACTACAACTCCGACCAGGTCAGCACCGCAGCGGTGATGGAAGAGCTGCGCAAGGACTGAGCGAGGCCCACCCCGGCTCACGGGGGAGGCCGCCCGGGGTGGGGAACTAACGGGAGGGCCTGGTCAGGGGCCCGGTGCAGGAACTGTTCAGGGGGTGAGGAGGACCCTGCCCAGGGCTGTGCGGGACTCCAGGAGGCGGTGGGCCTCGGAGATCTGCTCCAGCGGGAGGGTGGCGTGGACGTGGGCGCGGCTGCGCCCACTCGCGAGCCTGGCGAGGATCTCCGGGTAGTGGGTGCCGAACACCTGGGCGGCCCAGGCCGGGCCGCTGCATCCGGTGACCGTCACTCCGCGTTCCATGAGGTCGGCGGCGGTCACGGCCGGAGGCTCGCCGCTCAGCAGGCCGTAGTAGAGCATCCGGCCGGTGCCGGGGGTGAGGCGGCCGAGGACCTGTCTGGCGGACGGGCCGCCGATGGACTCGAAGACCACGTCCACGTCCGGTAGCGCGTCCGGCCAGCCGGCTTCGCGGTGGTCGAGCACCTCGTCGGCGCCCAGCGCGCCGGCCCGGTCCCGCTTGGCCTGCGCGCCCGCGGTGGCGATCACCTTGCCCGCGCCGAGCTCCTTGGCGTGCTCGATCAGGTACGTGCCGACCGAGCTGGCCCCGGCCTCCACCAGGACGGTCTCGCCACCGGTCAGCCCGGCCCTGTGCAGCAGCGCCAGCGCGATCGCGCCGGGCGCGCCGGCGGCCACGGCCTCGACGGGGGTGACGCCGTCCGGCACCGGGCTGGTCAGCGATACGGGCACCGCCACGTACTCGGCGTACGCCCCCGCCCCGCCCGTCACGCCGACGCGGGCGCTGCCGAGCAGCGCGTCGTCCACCCCCGCGCCGACCTCGACGACCTCTCCCGCCGCCTCCGCGCCGAGGACGGCGGGGAGCGGCAGGGGCACTGGCATCGGCAGGGTGCCCGCGCGGAGCTGGGTCTCGGCGTAGCTGACGCCGATCGCCTCCGTCCTGATGACGATCTGGCCCTCGCCCGCCACCGGCCGCGGCCGCTCTTCCAGCTTCAGCACCTCGGGACCGCCCAGCTCGTACGCCACGATCGCGCGCATGACCACACCTCCATAACTGAACCATTGGTCCAGTTACTATATGGACCGTCGGTCAAGTTTGTCCATCGGCGAGAATGACCGGATGGAACGTCGAGAGCGGGCAGACGCCGCGCGCAACCGGCGGGCGATCCTGCGTGCCGCCGAGGATCTGCTGCGGGAGCACCTGCCCGAGCAGGTCTCCGTCGAGCGGGTCGCCGCGGCGGCCGGCGTCGGCAAGGGCACGGTGTTCCACCGCTTCGGCAGCCGCATCGGCCTCATGCAGGAGCTGATGGCGGAGCGGGCGCTCACCCTGCAGGAGGCCGCCACGGAAGGGCCGCCGCCGCTCGGGCCGGGTGCGCCCCCGAGAGAGCGGCTGGTCGCCTTCCTCGACGCGGTGGTGGCGCTGGCCGCGCGCAACGCCGGGCTGATGGCCGCGCACGAGCACGCCATCGCCACCAGCAGGAGCGGGCCGCGCCAGGCCAACCCCATCTACGTGTTCTGGCACACCCACGTGTCGGCGCTGATCGCCGAGGCACGTCCCGACGTCGACGCCGAGCTGATCGCGCACGTCCTGCTGGGCACGCTGCACATGGAGCCGATCTCCGGCATGCTGCGCGCAGGGGAGTCCAGGCGGCTCGCCGCCTCCCTCGAGGAGCTGGTGACCGGCCTCCTCAGAGAGGGAGCCGGGTGATGGCGGCGTGGAAGGCGGCCACGGCCGCCCTGACCGCCGGATGCTCGCCGTACCCCCTGCGGAAGGCGGCCAGCGTGCGGCGGTTCAGCGGCAGCGCGGCCAGCGTCACGCCCTGTGGGGGTGCGAGCGCCGCGAGGTGCGGCACCAGCGCGACTCCCTGGCCCGCGGCGGCGAACGCGAGAACGGTGTCGTAGTCGTCGATGTGGTGCCTGACCCGCGGCTCGAAGCCCGCCGCCTGGCAGGCCCTGATCGCCATCGCGTAGCAGAGCGTGCCCGGCGTGCTGGTGATCCACGGCTCGTCGCGGGCCTCGCCGATCGAGGTCCGGTTCGTCAGGTACATGGGCTCGCTGAACAGCGGCTCGGTCTCCAGTGACGCGTCGGTGACCGGCGGCACGAAGTCGTACTCGTGGACGAGCGCGACGTCGAGCTCGCCCGCTCGCAGCGCGGCGGAGACGTCAGCGGGGTCGATCTCGGAGATCATCGGTTCCAGCGCGGGGTGCGCGCCGGACAGCTCCGCGAGGGCGGGCGGCAGCAGCACTCGGGCCGCCGTGGGGAACGCGCCGACCCGCAGCGGCCCCGACGGCCCGCCACGTGCCGCGGCGAGCGCCGCCGACGCGCGTTCGAGCTGCTCCAGGACGGCCTGCGCATGCTCGACGAGCAGCCGCCCGGCAGGTGTCAGCGTGACGGTGCGGCCGGTGCGTTCGAGCAGCGGCACGCCCGCCTCCCGCTCCAGCGCGCTGAGCTGCTGCGACACCGCCGACGGCGTGAACGTGACGGCCTCGGCGACGGCGGCGATCGTGCCGCGCTGGGCGAGTTCGCGCAGGAGGTGAAGCTTGCGTGGGTCGAGCATCAGGCCAGCCTAACCGGCGAGCATCAGGAGAGCTTAAGCTCGACCGCAGAGATCCGCGCTGGACCTAACGGGTCGCGGCACGCGAAGCTCGAAGCATGCTGAGGGGAATCCATGTACCGCTGGTGACGCCGTTCGACTCGTCGGGCGAGGTGGCGCTCGACGCGATCGACAAGCTCGCCGGGCACGTCCTCGACCAGGGCGCGTCCGGGCTGGTCGCGCTGGGCACCACGGGAGAGGTCGCGGCGCTGACCTCCGCCGAGCGGTCCCGGGTGATCGACGTGTGCCGCCGGATCTGCGCCGAGCGCGGCGTGCCGCTGACGGTCGGCGTCACGGGCAACGCCACGCGCTCGACGGCGGAGGCGCTGAAGGCTTTGCCCGACGGGGTCGCCGCCGCGCTGGTGACCGTGCCGTACTTCCTGCGCCCGGCCGAGCGGGGGGTGATCGCGCACTTCGAGGCGCTGGCCGAGGAGACGCCGGTGCCGTTGGTGATCTACCACATCCCCTACCGCACAGGTCAGCAGGTGAGCGCCGCCACCCTGCGCCACCTCGGACGGCACCCGATGGTCGCCGGAGTGAAGTACGCGGCGGGCGGCATCGACCAGGACGCCGTCGACCTGCTCGGCGACCTGCCCGACGGGTACGACGTGCTGGGCGGCGACGACGTGTTCGTCTCGCCGCTGCTCGCGCTGGGCGCGTCCGGGGGCATCCTCGCCTCCGCGCACCTGGCCACCGACCGGTTCGCCGAGCTCGTCGAGGCCTGGCACGCCGGAGACACGGCCAGGGCCAGGGCGCTGGGGCACCGGCTCGCCAGGCTGTCGGCCACCCTGTTCGCCGAGCCCAACCCGACCGTGATCAAGGGCGTGCTGCACGCCCGCGGCCTGATCCCGACCCCGGACGTGCGGCTGCCGCTGCTGCCCGCGAGCGCGGAGTCGGTCACGCGGGCCGACTCCGCGTGGCGGCTCATCGAGGAGGACGGCGCGTGACAGGCGGGCCCGCGCCGTCCCTGATGGCGGTGCCGACCTCGCCGACGCGCTCGGCGAGCAGGCCGATCGCGCCGACCGCCCGGGTCATCGGGTCGTCGTCCGTGCCGCCCAGGGCCTTCTCCCTGAGGTAGGCCGCCTTGATCTCCGTCCAGCGGGACTGCTGGGCGGGGGTGAGGCGGCCGCGGAGCTCCGCCAGCCTGAGGAGGTTGGCCTCAGCGTCGGCGGTGAGGGTCTGCGCCTCGCCGAGGTAGTGGTCGTCGATGACCGCCTCCAGCTCCTCGTCGTTCATCGCCGGGACGATCCGCTCCGCCAGCTTGTTCATGTTCCGGTAGGAGCCCTGGAGCCGGTACGGGGGCTCGGTGCGGGCGGCGTCCGACTGGGCGGCCGAGGCGATGTACGCCTGGTTGTTGGCCAGGACGACGTCCCGCACCCTGATCAGCTTGCGCAGGACGCTGAGGATCTGGTCCAGCTCCGTACGGGCGTACGGGTGCTTCAGCTGGTCGGCCCTGACGGCCTGGTCGCCGCGCGCCAGGCGCACCAGCAGCTCCACGTCCCCCCTGTCGCGGGCCGACAGGGGCGCGAGGACCGGGTTCGAGGTGAGCGCCGTGTCGATGTAGCTCAGCGCGAACAGATCCTCCCTGCCCGAGAGGACGTCGCCCAGGTTCCACACGTCGGCCCGGTTGGCGAGCATGTCGGGGATGCGGAAGCGCTGCCCGGACTCGGTGTACGGGTTGCCCGCCATGCACACCGCGAAGCGCTTGCCCCGCAGGTCGTAGGTCCGGGTGCGGCCGTTCCAGACGCCCTCGATGCGGCGCTGCGCGTCACACAGCGAGATGAACTTCTGCAGCAGCTCCGGCGAGGTGTGCTGGATGTCGTCCAGGTACAGCAGCGTGTTGTTGCCGGTCTCCAGGGCGAAGGAGATCTTCTCGACCTCCTGCCTGGACGTGGCGTCGGGCGCCTCCGCGGGGTCGAGCGAGGTGACCGCGTGACCCAGCGCGGGCCCGTTGACCTTGACGAACACCAGGCCGAGGCGGCTGGCCACGTACTCCATCAGCGTGGTCTTGCCGTAGCCGGGAGGGGAGATGAGCAGCAGCAGGCCCATCTGGTCGGTGCGCCTGCTCGCTCCGGCGGCCCCGAGCTGCTTGGCCAGGTTGTCGCCGATGAGGGGCAGGTACACCTCGTCGAGCAGCCTGTTCCTGACGAACGCGGACATCACCTTCGGCCGGTACTCGTCCAGCCGCAGCCGGGCCCGCTCCGTCGCGAGCAGCTCGCCGCGCCGCCTCTGGTAGGCGCGGTAGGCGGGGACCCGTTCGGTCCTGAAGCGGCGGGTCCTCGACAGGGTCTCGTCGAGGCGGAGTTCGAGCGTCCTGCCGGTGATGCGGGGGTGGGTGCCGAGCAGGTTCTCGACGGTGGCGGTGACCGTGGCGCCGGAGCCGTGCCTGGGCAGGTCGCAGAGCTGGACGGCCAGCGCCTCGGGCAGCTCGGGGGCCTGCTCGAAGGCGCCGAGCCAGGCGTCGGCCAGCTGGATCCGCTCGGCGAGCGGCAGCGTCGCCAGCTCCTCGTCGAACTCGCGGGCCCTGGCCGGGCCGAGCGCCTGGCGGAACCGGTCGAGCAGGCCGCGCGCCGCCGCGCTGGTGACGAACCCCGCCGGGTTGGCGGCCAGCTCCTCGACCAGGTACTCCCCGGCGTCCAGAGCGGCGTCGGGGGTGGGCTGGGCGAGGCTGGTCAGGAACGTCCCGATCTGCGCGGACAGCTCGGCTGACAGCGCCTCCAGGGCCGGGGGCGGGCCGAAGACCGAGCGGGCGCGCACCAGCGACACGGCCCGCGTGGTCAATGTTTTACGTGAAACCTCGTCGATCCCGAACGTCCAGAAGAGCTGGGCGGCGGCCCTGGCCTCGGGGAGGTAGCGCAGCAGCCCGGCCCCCTCACGCAGCCTGAGCAGCGTGTCGAGGATGGCGGTGGCGTCGTGGTCGTGGACGCCGCGCTCATAGCCCTCGTCGTAGCGCTCCTCGGCGGCCCGCCGTACCAGGTCCGGCAGGGACGCGCCGGGCGTGACCTGGCTCACCAGGGACGCCGCCAGGTGCTCGGCCCGGTAGACCTCCGGCGTCTCGGAGACGAGCAGCTGGTCCCAGAAGGGGCGGGTGTCGGCGAAGGCGGCCGGCACGGGGGCGCGGTAGTCGGTGGCGGTGATGGCGAACTGGACGCCGTTCTCCGCCGGGACCAGCGTGAGGTCGACGGGCTGGGTGTTGACGGCGAAGCGGTGGCGTCCCAGGCGGAGCGTCTCGCCGCCGTCCGCGAACAGGTCCAGGCGGTCCCGCAGCGTCCGTCCGGCCTCCTGCTGGGCGGCTTTGACGCGGCCCTCCAGCTCCTCGGCCCGCACCTGGTCGCCCAGCTCGCGCAGCTCGGCGGCCACCGCGTGCAGCCTGGTCACCATCGGGTCGGTGGCGAAGTAGGTGTTGACCTCGTCCAGCGAGCCCAGCGTGGACGTCCTCCTGGCGACGCTGCCCAGCACCCGCTCGGCGGAGGCGAAGATCCGGTCGGCGCGGCGGGCGAGCGCGTCCAGCTGCGTCTGCTTGCGCGCGGAGAACGCCTCGTAGACGTCGTCGCGCTCGGCGGCGAGCTGGGACGCGAAGTCGTCGAACTCGCCGAAGCGGGACTCCAGGTCTTCCAGGCGCAGCATCAGCCGTCCGAGCTGCTCGTCGCACCTGTTGGGCGTGTCGGCGACCGCCAGGGCGCCGGTGACGGCCTGCCCGAGCAGCGCGAACTCGGCCGCGAAGGCCGCCCGCCCTTCCGCGCCGAGCAGCTCCTTCCTGCGCCCCTCCAGGAGGGCCCGCGCCCGGTTGACGCCGCCCAGCACCTCGGCGATGCGCTCCAGGATGCGGGTGCGGACGGTGGCGTCGGCGATGTCCAGCGAGCCGACGACCTCGGTGACGACCTCCAGCCCCTCCGCCTGGGTGGCCAGCCGCTCGGTGACGGGCTCCGCGCCGGCCACCGTGGAGATCGCCGCGGCCTCGGCGGCGAGTCGCTCCACGGCCTCGTGGTAGCCGGTGAACGCGTCCTCGCCCTCCAGGAAGGCCACGGCCCGGCCGCCTGCCGAGACCAGCTCGGCGGCCAGCTCCTCGGCCAGCGCGTCGAGCCGGGCGAGGTCGAGGTAGCGGACCTCGCGCAGCGTCACCAGCCGCCCCTGCGTCCTGCGCAGCGTGGCCAGCAGGCTCACCCAGCCGTCGGCCGTGGCGGGGGAGTCGGCCCTGGCCTGCCGGATCAGGGTGGTCGTCTGCTCGGCGGCCTCGTCCAGCGTCCGCCGTGCCTGGGCGGTGAGCTGCTCGACGTGCTCGTACTCGTCCAGGACCTGCTCCGCGGTGGCGCGCACGTCGGCGAGCGGCTCGCCCAGGCCCTGCTCACCCAGCCAGTGGTAGTGGTCGAAGGCGCGGGTGCAGGCGTCGATCAGCGCCTCGAACGTCGCGGCCGACGGCGTCATCTCCTCGATCATGCGGCCGATCGACAGGCAGTCGGACAGCCCGCGGACCAGCTCGGCGTTGCCGATGCGCTCCAGCGGCCCCGTGCCCGCCGGCCGCGCGGCGGCGTAGGTGTCGGACACGTACGGGGTCTGCCAGACCTGCATGGGGTGGACCCGGGTCGGCTCCTCGGAGGTGGCGCGGAAGACCACCATCGTGCCGTCGTCGAACAGCGAGTAGCCGTGGCAGGCGACCGGGTTGGCCACCTCCTTCCTGATCACGTTGTACGGCAGCAGCAGCGACCGGCCGTCGCCCCTGGCGCGGAAGACGTACAGGGCGTCCTCGCCGTTGGGGGCGCGGACCACGCGCTCGAACTCGAGGTCCGTGACGTCGGCGTCGAACGTCTTGCTGACGCCGGTGGACAGGTAGTAGCCGCCGGGGAAGATCAGTCCTTGGTCCTCCGGGAGGCGGCGGCAGGCCTGGCCGATGCCGTCGAGCCTGGTCACGGACTTGGTCCGGGTGTTGAACACCAGGTGGCGCCGGGCTTCCTCCTTGTACGGCCTGATCCGGAGGAGTATCAGGGGGCCGATCCTGGCGTGCTCGACGTCGGCGTCCGCGAGGCTCTGGAGAGGCTCGTCGACGGGCTCGGCGTAGATGCCCTCGCCCGTCTCCGTGTTGTTCTCGATCTTGATGGTGAGGTCGCCGCCGACCGTCTCGACGAACACCTCGCCGCCGATCGAGATGTGCGGGTGACGGCCGAGGACGTGGTCGTCGCGGGTGGTGGGCGTCCAGGCGAAGTCGTGGGACGGCGGGAAGGCGTGGTCACGCTCCCCGCGATTGTCCTGATATTTCGTGACCCCGGTGGTGTTGACGGTCCAGCGCAGGACCCTCGTGTCGCCCGGCCCGGTCTGAAAGACCGCCAGCAGCTTCCCCTCGACCCGCCTGAGCTGCTGGAGGCCGGCGTCCTTGTAGTAGCGGTACAGCTCGGCGAAGTCCTTGAGGAAGGCGGGATCGTCGAGGGTCGGCAGCGTGCCGGGCGCGAAGGTGAAAGTGTCGCCGTCCCTGCTGAAGCGGTGCACCGAGAAGACGTCCGCGACGGTCGTCTCAGGCTTCAGGCCGATGAAGACGTTGTACCCGAACAGCATCACGTCCCCCAGAGAGACGATGTCCCTCGGGACGCAGTTGTTCTCCGTCCGGATGCGCTCGGTGCCGAGCAGGCGGAGCTCGGTGGCGCCGAACACCGCCAGCCGCTCGCGGTTCACCTCCTCGGCGACCGCCGCCAGCGCCTTGGCCTGGACCTCCAGCCGGTTCCTGAGCACCTCGTAGGTTCCGGCGTCGAGCTGCTCCGTCATCGTCAGGCCTTCGCCGCCGCGAGCGCGGTGACGGAGGAGTCGGCCACGCCGAGTCGGCGGGCGGTCTCCAGGAGCTCGCCGAGGGCCGTCGAGTCCGGGCCGCCCCGCTGGATGAGCCGCATGAGCAGGGCCGACACCGTCAGGTTCTTGACGTCCTCGCTGCGGACGCCGCCGATCACCGCGGCGAGGTCCGCCGGGAGGCTGGCCGTGCCGTTGAGGTACGGCCCCGCCAGCGACTGCGTCACCTGCGAGTGCTCGACGAAGCCGTCGACGACCTTGCCCGCGGTGATCGAGCCGACCACC
Source organism: Nonomuraea sp. NPDC005983 (assembly GCF_040614375.1). NCBI lineage: Bacteria > Bacillati > Actinomycetota > Actinomycetes > Streptosporangiales > Streptosporangiaceae > Nonomuraea > Nonomuraea sp. NPDC005983. The sequence goes on along the minus strand of NZ_JBEXUP010000002.1, from coordinate 10,974 downwards.
TTGTCGAAGAACATGGTGTCGCCGCCGACGATGTCGATGTTGGCCTGGGCCAGCCCCGCCGCCAGCACGGACGCCTGCGACTCCGCCACCTGCCGGGTGACGTCGATGTGCTTGAGCCGGATCTCCTTGTCGGCCTCCAGGCGCAGGCGGTACTCCTCGTGCGCCCGGCTCGCCTCGTCCAGCGCGGCCATCGCCGCGGCCTTCGCCGTCAGACCCTCGGCCTCGGCCTTGAGCTTCTCGCCCACTGCCGCCGCCGCCGCGAGCGCCATCGCCTGCTCGCCCTCGGCCTGGGCCTTGAGCCGGTCGCCGTCCACGACGGCCAGCGCCTTGGCGCCTTCGGCCTCGGCCCTGAGCTTCTCGCCGAGCACCAGCGCCTCCGCGCGGCCGACCTTCTCGATCGCTTCCGCGTCGCGCTCCTTGACCTGCACCTGCGCCAGGCCGGACGCCGCCGACTCCGCCTGGATGCCCTCCGCCAGCCGGATCTTGGCGCGCGTGTCGAGCTCGGCGGCCTGCTGCCTGGCCTCCGCGAGCACCACTTCCTCGCGCGCCCTGAACTTGGAGGCCGCCTCCGCGGCCTCGGCTGCCTTGATGTCCTTGACCAGGTTCTCCTGCGCCTCGGCCTCGGCCGCGATGATCAGGCTCTGCCGGGTGCGCTCGGCCTCCTCGACCACGCGCAGCCGCTTGATGCTCTCCTCCTGCTCGGCCACCGTCCTGTCGACGGCGATGCGCTCGCGCACGACCTCGGCGATCGACCGCTTCTCGGTCTCGATCTCCTTGTCCTTGGCGATGCGTGACAGCTCGGTCTCCCGCTCGCGGGAGATGACCTCCAGCATGCGGTCCTTCTCGATCCGCTCGCTCTCGATCGCGATCACCCGCTCGCGGTTCTTCTCCGCGACCGCCACCTCACGCGCCCGGTTCTCGTGCTGGACGCCGATCTGCTCGTCGGTCCTGATGTTGGCGCTCTGCGCCTTCAGCCGCTCCTCGGCCTGGACGCGGGCGATCTCCGCGTCCTCGCGGGCCTTGACGGTCTCGATCTCGCGCCGCTGCTTGAGCTCGGCGTCGGCCTGGCGGCGCTCCAGTTCGAGGATGGCCTCGCGGGCGTCCACGTTCTGGCGGGTGATCTCCTTCTCCTCGTTGCGCCGGAACTCGTTGGTGCGCACGTGCTCGATCGCGGTGAGCTCGGTGATCTTGCGGATGCCCTGCGCGTCCAGGATGTTGCTCTTGTCGAGGGCGATGAGCGAGGTCTGCTCCAGGTAGTCGATGGCCGCGTCTTCCAGGCTGTAGCCGTTCAGGTCGGTGCCGATGAGCCGGACGATCTGGTCGCGGAACTCGTCCCGCTTGGTGTAGAGATCGACGAAGTCGAGCTGCTTGCCGGCGGTCTTGAGCGCCTCGGAGAACTTGGCGCTGAACAACTCCTGCAGCGTCGCCTCGTCGCTGGCGCGCACGGTGCCGATGGCCTGGGCGACCTTGATGACGTCCTCGGCCGTCTTGTTGACCCGGACGAAGAACGCGATCTTGATGTCGGCGCGGATGTTGTCGCGGCAGATCAGGCCCTCGCGGCCGGTGCGTTCGATCTCGATGGTCTTGACGGAGATGTCCATGGTCTCCGCCTTGTGGAAGACGGGGAGCACCACGGCGCCGGTGAACGTCACGTCCACCTTGTTGACCTTGGAGATGATCAGCGCTTTGCCCTGCTCGACCTTGCGGAAAAGGCGGCTGATGGTGACGAGCAGAGCCAGCACGATCACCAGGATGACTGCCAGGAAAATCCCTAAACCGGTGGAGATTACACCCATCAATGCTCACTTTCGTAGGGCATGACCCAGAAGAACTCGCCGTGTGCGTCGTATTCGAAGATGAGGGCGCTTTCGCCGCGGGCGAGCCGGTCCTGTCCGGTCGTCCGGACCTGGACGACGGCCGAGGAGCCGTCGGCGGCGGTCACCTCGGCCTGGCCGAAGTCGTTGGTGGCCTCCCCGGTGCGGATCACGCACGGCCTGCCGACGAGGTCGCCGCGGGTGGTCCCGCGCTCTCCCGCGAACAGGCGGCGCAGCGGCCGCAGCGCCGCGCGGGTCGCCAGCCACGCTCCCACCAGGGCGACCAGCGGGACGGCCGACAGCGGCGGACCGCTCACGAGCCGGCTGCCGACCAGGCTGAGCAGCCAGGCCAGCGCGATCATCAGCGAGAGCGCGATCCCGGCGGGCACGCCGCCCAGGCCGAGCCAGTGCGCGCCGGTGTCGTCCGGTTCCAGGAGCCCCGTGAGGACGACAAGCCAGTAACCGGCGACCACCAGCAGTAGAAAAGTGAAAATCACCGTCGGAAAGCTCATCGCGGCATGCAGGAACTCCGTCATCGGCCCCGTTTGTCCTATCCCCCTGTGATGCTGCCGGACTATGTATCCATATAAAGAACAGGTAAAAGAGAAGGTTCCCGAGAAAGCATGAAATTTCGTACGACTTGACCTCAACCATGGTCGAGGTTGCACGCTCTTCTGCATGAGTGCAGAAGAAGTCATGAGAGCAGCCGCGTTCGCGTCCCCCGGTGGCCCGGACGTCCTTCAGGTGATGGAGCTCCCGGCGCCCCAGGCGGGGCCGGGCCAGGTGCGGGTCCGGGTCAGGGCGGCGGGCGTGCAGCCGTACGACGCCGCCGTGCGCGGGGGCTGGGTCCCCGCGGGTGTCACCGGCGAGCTGCCGCGCATCCCGGGCAACGAGTTCGCAGGTGTGGTGGACCAGGTCGGTGAGGGGGTGACCGGGGTCTCGGAGGGAGCCGAGGTGCTCGGGTTCTCCTTGTTGAACAGCTACGCGGAGTACATCGTGGTGGCCGCGTCGCAGGTGACGTCCAAGCCGGACGGCGTGCCCTGGGAGGTCGCAGGCGCGCTGACCGCCGCCGTGCAGACCGCCGAACTGGCCGTGGACGGGCTCGCCGTCGGCCCGGACGACACGCTCCTGATCCACGGCGCGGCCGGCGCGGTCGGCACCGCCGCCGTGCAGATCGCGCTGTCACGAGGCGCCACGGTCATCGGCACGGCGCGCGAGGCGAACCACGCGTACCTGCGCGAGCTCGGCGCGATCCCCGTGACCTACGGCGCGGGCCTGGCGGACCGGGTGCGCGCCCTCGCGCCCGGCGGGGTGGTGGACGCGGCGCTCGACGGCGCGGGCGGCGAGGCCCTCGACGTGTCGCTGGAGCTGGTCGAGCGCCGCCCGCGCATCCTCACGCTGGTCGAGCACGCCAAGGCGGACGGGCTGGGCATCAAGGTGACCCAGGGCGAGCGGACCGCCGAACGCCTCGGCCGCTACGCCGCCCGGTACGCCGACGGCACGCTGAAGTTCCTCATCCGCCGGACCTACCGGCTGGACGAGGCCGCCGACGCGCACCGCGAGATCGAGACCGGGCACGGACGCGGCAAGATCGCCCTGCTCGTGGGCTGACCCTCACCGGTGGGCCGTTCGCTGCCGCTGGTGGAAACGGCCCACCTTGGCCCGGTTGCCGCACACGTCCATGGAGCACCAGCGGCGGCTGCCGTTCTTGCTGACGTCCAGGTACCAGAGCACGCACTCCGGGTTGGCGCACCTGCGCACGCGGTCAGGCCGCTCGCGCAGGATCCTGGTGAGGTCCGCCGCCGCCACCCACGCCGCGTGCCAGGACGGGTCGTCCACCACGACCACCTCGTACGGCTCGGCGCCGCGCACCTGTGGCCGCAGGCCGCCGTGGCCGAGCACGGCGTTCAGGCGTCCGGGGCCGCGCCCGTCGAGGGTGGCGCGCAGTGCGTCGCGGGCCTCGACCAGGTGGTCGCGGACGCGGTCCACGTCGTCGGCGCCGGGGAGGTCGTGGTCGGCGAGCCAGGCACGCACCCCTTCCAGGTCGTCGAACTGGTCGGCCAGGCTCCCGTGCTCCATCCACACGGTGTCGACCAGGTCCAGCGCCACAGGCTCGCCGCGGAGCGGGCGGACTCTCACCGTTTAACCTCTCAAATCGATTTGACTGGTTAGGTAGCACCATGCTATCACTTAACCGGCAAAAGCGATTTAGATGGTTAAGGAGAGAGTTGTGATGATTCGCTACCGCACGGCGGTGATCGAGGGGCTTGAGGTGTTCTACCGGGAGGCGGGCGACCCGTCCGCGCCCACGCTGGTGCTGCTGCACGGCTTCCCCACCTCGTCCATCGCGTACCAGGAACTGATCGTCGCGCTGTCGGACGAGTTCCACCTGATCGCCCCCGACTACCCCGGCTTCGGGCACAGCTCGGCCCCCGCCGCCGACACGTGGGAGTACACCTTCGACCACCTCGCCGATGTGGTCGACCAGCTCCTCGACTCGCTCGGGCTCACCCGGTACGCCCTCTACGTCCACGACTACGGGGCGCCCGTCGGCTTCCGGCTCGCGCTGCGCCACCCCGACCGGATCACCGGCATCATCACCCAGAACGGCAACGCCTACGAGGAGGGGCTGACGCCGTTCTGGGAGCCGCTCCGCACCGTGTGGAACGACCCGTCCGAGCAGAACCTCGCGCCCCTGCGCGAGAACTACACCAGGCAGGCCACGCACTGGCAGTACACGCACGGGGTCCGCGACGTCACCCTCGTCAACCCCGACAAGGAGGCGCTCGACCAGGCCCTCCTCGACCGCCCTGGTAACCAGGAGATCCAGCTCGCGCTCTTCCGCGACTACGGCACCAACGTGGAGCGGTACCCGCAGTGGCAGGAGTACCTGCGCATCCACCAGCCGCCGGTGCTGGCGGTCTGGGGCCGCCACGACGAGATCTTCGGGCCGGAGGGCGCCCTGGCCTTCGCCCGCGACGTCAAGAAGGCGCACGTCCAGCTCCTGGACGCCGGGCACTTCGCCCTCGACACCCGCGGCCCCCAGATCGCCGCCCTCGCCCGCACCTTCCTCCGCACCCTCCCGGACTGACCTCCCCTCCCCGCCGGAACCGCCGGAACCGCCGGGCCCGGCTTGTCCGGCTGTGCAGGGCGTCTGCCTGCCCGCTTCCGCGCCCGCTCAGGGTGCTCGCCGTTTACTGGAGGTCCTTGTGATCCAGCGCCGCCGTAGAGGGCATCCCTCTCATCCCACGACGACGGGCGCGTCCGTGCGCCCAGCCCCGGCGCACGCGGTGTCTTCCGCGTCTTCCGCGCGCGAAGCGTCTGCGCACGCGGGGCCCTCGAGGGAGGCCTCGGTGTTCGTGGCGTCCGCGCGTGGCACGCCCTCGGGAGACGACTCCTTACGCGTCACCTCTCCGCGTGAGGGGGTTTCCGCTCCTCGGGACAAGGGCGGGTCGGGGAGGCCGTCCGTCTGGGGGGTTGTGAAGGCGGTGGGGGCGTTGCTGGTGCTGCTGCTCCTGCTGGCCGCCGTCACCAGCGTCACCGGGCTGGCCCTGTTCGCGCTGCCGTTCGTCGCGACCGCCGCGCTCGTGGCCATGGCACCGGCCGCGCCGTTCGCGCAGCCCCGCAGCATCGTCGTCGGGCACCTCAGCGCGACAGCCCTGGCGCTCGGCGCGACGGCCGTCGCGGGCCCGTCCGTCTGGACGGCGGCGGTGGCGACCGCGCTGTCCCTGGCCCCGATGCTGCTGCTGCGCGCCCCGCACCCTCCGGCGGCGGCCACGGCCGCGCTGGTCGGACTCACCGCCCCCGCACCCCTGTACCTGCTCACCCCAGTGCTGGCCGCGAGTGCTCTGGTGATCGTGGCCGGCCTGGTCCTCGGCAGGGCCCTGCCCGGCCACGCCTACCCGGCCTCCTGGCGGTAGCGGACGACTTGACCTTGCCCCCGAGGGCAGGGTTTAGCGTCCCGGCCATGGAACAGACGAACACCCTTCACGGCCGGACAGTGCTCATCACCGGGGGAGGCACCGGGATAGGCCGTGCGGCGGCGCGGCAGTTCGCCGCCGCGGGCGCCGAGGTCCTCGTCGTCGGCAGGACCGCGGAACGGCTGGCGGAGACCGCCAAGGAAGCCCCGGGCATCCGGACGTTCGTGGCCGACGTCGCCGATCCCGACGCCCCTGTCGGCATCGTCGCCGCCGCGCTCGACGCGTTCGGCCGCATCGACATCCTGGTCAACAACGCCGCGATCACCCGTCCGGCGCTGCTCGGCGAGATCGACAGGCAGGTCGCCGGGGAGCAGATCGCCACGAACCTCCTGGCGCCCATGTTCCTCGCCCAGCACGCCCTGCCGCACCTGGAGACGGGTGGCGTGATCGTGAACGTCACGTCCAACCCGCCCCACTACGGCTGGCCGCGCAACTCGGTCTACGGCGCCACGAAGGTGGCTCTCGACTTCCTGACCCACACGTGGGCCGTCGAGCTCGCGCAGCGCGGCGTCCGCGTCGTCTCGGTGGCCCCCGGGGTGACGTCGACGCCGGTGATGAGCCACGCCGGCTTCTCGGACGAGCAGCTCGTCGAGCTGGGGAAGGAGCTCCGGGCCCGGATCCCGCTCGGCCGGATCGCCCAGCCGGAGGAGATCGCCTGGTGGATCGTGAACGTGACGCGTCCGGAAGCCGGGTACCTCACCGGTACGGTCGTCCGTGTCGATGGCGGGTTGAGCGTGTCTGGGTGAGGGCAGGGCGATGTTGATCGGGGAGCTGGCGAGCAAGGCGGGCGTCACCGTCAAGGCGCTGCGGTACTACGAGGAGCAGGGCCTGCTGCACCCCCGGCGGGCTCCGAACGGCTACCGGGAGTACGGCGAGTCGGCGGTCGCCCAGGTGGCGAACATCAGGCTGCTGCTCTCGAGCGGCCTCACCGCCCATGACGTCCAGGCCTTCCTGCCCTGCCTCGATCAGGACGTCGACGCCCCGATCTGCTCGGCGAGCATGGAGGTCATCTCCCGCAGGCTCACCAACGTGGAGAAGAAGATCGCCGCGCTGGACGTCGTCCGCGGACGTCTCGTCGAGGTGCTGGCCCGGGCCGGAGGCTCCTAGCCGCACCTCGCCGAGCACGGCGCCGCCTGCCCGGAGTGGTCAGAAGTGCCAGGGGAAGGGGGACCAGTCGGGGGCGCGCTTCTCCAGGAACGAGTCGCGGCCCTCGGCGGCCTCGTCGGTCATGTAGGCCAGCCGGGTCGCCTCGCCCGCGAACACCTGCTGCCCCACCAGCCCGTCGTCGATCATGTTGAACGCGAACTTCAGCATCCGCTGCGCCGTCGGCGACTTGCCGTTGATCTTGCGGGCCCACTCCAGGGCCGTCTCCTCCAGCGCGGCGTGCGGGACGACGGCGTTGACCATCCCCATCCGGTGCGCGTCGGCGGCCGAGTACGTGTCGCCGAGGAAGAAGATCTCACGGGCGAACTTCTGCCCCACCTGGCGGGCCAGGTACGCCGAGCCGAAGCCGCCGTCGAAGCTGGCCACATCGGCGTCGGTCTGCTTGAAGCGGGCGTGCTCCTCGCTCGCCAGCGTGAGGTCGGCGACGACGTGCAGGCTGTGGCCGCCGCCCGCGGCCCAGCCGGGCACCACGCAGATGACCACCTTCGGCATGAAGCGGATCAGCCGCTGCACCTCCAGGATGTGCAGCCGGCCGGTTGACGGGGTGCCGTCGGCGTACTGGTAGCCGTCCTTGCCGCGGATGCGCTGGTCGCCGCCGGAGCAGAACGCCCAGCCGCCGTCCTTGGGCGAGGGGCCGTTGCCGGTGAGCAGGACGCAGCCGACGTCGGTGGTCTGCCGGGCGTGGTCGAGCGCCCGGTAGAGCTCGTCAACGGTCTGCGGACGGAACGCGTTGCGCACCTCGGGACGGTTGAAGGCGATGCGCACCGTTCCCTGGTCGATCGCCCGGTGGTAGGTGATGTCGGTGAAGTCGAACCCCTCGACTTCCTGCCACGCCTTGGGATCGAACAGTTCGGAGACCATGGCCAGAGCCTAACGGATCTGCTCCTCGGCCCATTCGGCCCATTCGCGCTGCGCCTTGCCCAGCCGCAGGCCGTACTCCAGCGCGATCCGTCCGTACACCGACAGGTTGTCCGCGCCGCTCTCGACGTATTCGCGCATGCCCTCCATCCGCTCCACGTGCTGGGCGACCAGCTCGCCCTGGCGGCGCAGGTAGTCGCGGGCCTTCAGCCGGTCCACCTGGTGGAGGAAGAACACGCGCAGGAGCATGTCGCTACGCATGACCCTGGTCGGCTCGACCTCGGTCACCCAGTGGCGCAGCTCGGCCAGCCCCTCGTCGGTGATGGAGTACTCTTTGCGGCCGCGCGGCCCCTCGGCGGTCACGCTGACCAGCCCGGCTTCGGCTAGTTTGCCCAGTTCGGAGTAGAGCTGGCTCTGCGTCGCCGGCCAGACGTTGGCCAGCGAGACGTCGAACAGCTTCATCAGGTCATATCCGCTCGCGGGCCCCTCGGACAGGAGGCCCAGTACGGCGTGTCGAAGACTCATATTCCTATATTGACATATCCCGCATGGAGGTTCTAGCTTCGACATGTCTGCATAGGAACGTCATGGGGAGCATCACATGCGCGGTCTGCTGGGTTTCCTGCCCTGGATCGTCTACGCCGTCATCGCCACCGGCGACGAGTGGCGCTGGGGAGCCATCACCGGGCTCGTCATCGCGGTGGCGCTCGTCGCCGTCGACCGCCGGTCCGGCAAGGCCTGGGACGAGATCGTGATCGAGACCAGCGCCGTGGTCTTCTTCGCCTGCCTCACGGTGCTGTCGCTGATCGATCCGCACTCGCCGCTCACGCCGTACGGGCCGGCCCTGGTCAACGTCTGGCTGGCGGGCACCGCCTGGGGGTCGCTGGCCATCCGCAAGCCGTTCACGCTGGGAATCGCCCGCACGATGGCCCCCAAGGAGGCCTGGAACTCCCCGCTGTTCTACCGGGTCAACGTGGTCGTCACCGTGGCCTGGGCGTGCGCGTTCACCGTCGCCGCGGTCGCCCTGACGCTGATCCTCGCGACCGCGCCGCACGCGACCGCGCTGGTCATCACCGTCAAGGTGCTCAGCTTCGTCGTCCCGAGCGTCTTCACGGCCGTGTACCCGAAGATCGTTCAAGCTCGTGCGCGTGCCGCCAGGAACTAGGTGACCTCGGCTCTCAGCTCCGCCAGCAGTTCGCCCTGGTCGGCGAGCATGTCGGTGAGGATGCGCCGGGCGGCTCCGAGCAGATCTGCCAGCTCGGGTGTGGCCAGCGTGTAGACCACCGTGCTTCCTTCTCGGATTGCGCTGACGATTCCTGCCCTGCGTAGCACCGCCAGTTGCTGGGAGAGGCTGGACGCCTCGATGTCGATCTGGGCGAGAAGATCCCGTACGGGGAGCGGTCCTTCCTGGAGCAGCTCCAACACCCGGATGCGAGCGGGGTGGCCGAGCGTTCGGAAGAAGTCGGCCTTGGCCTGGTAGACCTCCACGTGCATAGTGTCAGACTAATCCAGCGCAGTTGCATAATTCTTCAAGTCGTAACGTTGTTGGATAGCATGACAGCGGGGACTAGGGAGTAGCCATGGGCCGAGGAAGAGCCAAGGCGAAGCAGACGAAGGTCGCTCGCCAGCTGAAGTACACCAATCACAACATCGACTATGACCGGCTCCGCGAGGAGCTGGGCGCCGACACGCGGAGCGACGAGATGCCCCCCACTACGGCGTCCGAGCAGGAGTCCGAACACGCGCGGTGACGCGGGTCCGCTTCGCGGGGGCGAAGGTGACGTTCTTCAGCCGCCTGGCCTCCGGCGCCGGATCCGGCGCCGTGAGCTCCAGGCGGTGCAGCACCTCGCGGATGATGACCCGCATCTCCAGCAGTGCGAGCTGCGCGCCGACGCAGAAGCGCCGGCCGCCGCCGAAGGGCATCCACGACCTGCTCTGCCGCCCGTCCAGGAAGCGTTCCGGCCGGAACTCGGCCGGTTCCGGGAAGGCCGACGGGTCGTGGTGCACCAGCGGGATCATCGGTCCCACGTACCATCCGGCGGGGATCTCGTAGCCGCCCAGCCGGAGCAGGGCGTCGAGCACCCTCGCGGAGATGCGTCCGATGCTCGTTCTGTGCGTCGAGGGCTACCCGGTCGCGCTGCGCGAGGCGGTGCTCCACGAGAAGCTCGCCGCCGCCTACGCGCGGGGGCGGCAGGCGGGCGTCGCGGCCCGCCTGAGCGCGGAGGCCGGCCCCGGATGCGGCCGTGTCGGAGGGCGTCACCGCTCGGTGGTGTGCGCGAGGACGGCCGCGGCCAACTCGCCGTGCACCTGCGGCGGCAGCGTGTGCCCCATCCCCTCCACCATGAGCAGCTCGGCCCCCGGGATCCGCTCGGCGATGATCGCGCCGTGGCCCGGCTTGGCCGGTTCGCAGGTGCCCTCGACGACCAGGGTCGGCGCCTTCACCCGGTGCAGCGCTCCCTCCGGCTCGAAGTCCGGGTCGGCGGCGTGGGCCAGCCGGTGGTTGGCCAGCGCCGACAGGTCGCGGGCCCGCTCGTAGATCCGTTCCTGGAGCCGCCGCTCCTCGTCCTCGTCGAACGGCAGCGCCGTGCCGTGCAGGACGCGCGCCTCGGCGATCATCCGGTCGATCTGCTCGCGCCGGTTCGCGGGCGGCGGGCTGCTGATCACCTCGGTGAAGAACGCCACGAACTCGGGCGTCGGCGGCGGCAGGCTCCCCTCCGGCTGCGGCTGCCCCATCAGCGCCCGCATCAGCACCTGCCCCTCGTGCCCGCCCAGTGGCGAGGAGCCGATCACGGTGAGGGTCCGCACCCGCTCGGGGTGCTCCACGGCGATCAGCTGCCCGAGCAGGCCGCCCGCCGAGTGGCAGACGAGGTGCGCGCTGTCGAGCCCGTAGGCGTCGAGCACGCGCAGCACGTCGTCGTTGATGTCACGCCAGGTGTAGGGACGGGCCGCGAAGTCGATCGTGCCCGACCTGCCGGTGTCGCGGTGGTCGTAGCGGATCACCCGGCGCCCGCCCGCGGCCAGCCGCCCGACGAACGCGTCCGGCCACAGGACGCCCTGCGACATCGAGCCCATCACCAGCAGGATCGGAGGGTGCGCGGGGTCCCCGAACTCCTCGGTCCAGAGTTCCACGCCGTCAACGTTGATCAGGTTCGTTTGCA